>JAKAMS010000292.1:0-2590 GCA_021812745.1 Bacteroidota bacterium
TCACTCCGGCAGTAACTATTCAATATCCTGATGTTAAAGTTACACTCCCCGAGCGTGTTAGAAACAGATTGTATGTAAACATAGATGACTGCATCGGATGCGATCAATGTTCACGCGCTTGCCCTGTTAGCTGTATCGAAATTGAAACAATTAAAAGTGTTCCGGGCGACGATCTTGGTATTACTTCAAATGGAAAGAAGAAAGCTCTCTGGGTTACAAAATTTAATATTGATATTGCAAAATGCTGCTATTGCCAGTTGTGCGTTTTCCCTTGTCCTACAGAATGTATTTACATGACAAACGTTTATGAATTCGCCGAGTTTGAGAGAAGCAATTTGCTTTACAAATTTGCTAATTTAACAGACGAAGAAGTTTCACAGAAGAAAATTAATTACGAAAAAATGCAAGCTGAGAAAGAAGCTCAAAAAGCCGCAGCTGCTGCAAAACCAAAACCGGAAGCACCAGCGGCTCCTCAACAAGAAAATAAAACCGAGTAAATAGAGAAAAGATTTTATGAATATTTACGACATCATCTTTTACATTTTTGCAGCAATAACAATTCTCTCTGCTCTGTTTGTTGTTACAACAAGAAATATCGTTCATTCCGCTTTCTATCTGTTATTTACATTCTTCGGAGTTGCCGGAATTTATGTTCTGCTCGGCGCCGATTTTATAGCAATCGCTCAGATAATGGTTTACGTTGGCGGTATTTTGATCTTGATTCTCTTCGGTGTGATGTTAACAAACAAAATTACAAGCGTAGAGATTAGAACAGGTACAGTACAGATGCTGCCTGCTGCAATAGGCGTTGCAATTTTTATGGGTGCCGTTATTTCCGTAATGATGATGACTAATTGGAAATCAGAACCGGGAATGATTCCTTTGACTACTACGAAAGACCTCGGTCATCTTTTAATAAACAGTTACGTTTTAATTTTTGAATTACTCGGCATTTTGTTGCTGATCGCTTTAATCGGCGCTGCCTCAATTGCCAGAAGAGAAAAAGAATAGATTCTCAATACACGAAATAAAATGTTTTTTGAAATGATAGGACACAAATTGAACTAATCTTCACAATTGATCCGCGTTCTATTAAAAAATTTTAGGAGAATAAATTTGTTAACCGTTGGTTTAACTCATTTTTTGGTTGTAAGTGCCGTTTTGTTTTCACTCGGCATTTATGGAATTGTTACGCGGAAGAACGCTGTAATGGTTCTTATGGGAATTGAGCTCGTTCTCAATTCGGCAAATATTAATTTCATCGCATTTTCAAGATTCGGCAACTTCGGTTTAAGCGGACAAGTAATTGCACTCTTTGTGATTATTCTTGCCGCCGCTGAAGCAGCAATTGCGCTTGCAATAGTTTTAAATATATACAAGACATTTTCAAATGTTAACGTTGACGAAATAGATCACTTAAAAGAATAGGTTATGAGCGAAAGTTTACTGATCAATATTTCAATTGTTATTCTTTTTCTTCCACTGTTTGGATTTACTACCGTAATTTTTTTCGGTAAAAGAATTCCAAAACTTTATCTTTTTGAAGTGGCAATACTCGGAATAACACTTCTTCTCTCCATCATTGTTGGATATGCAAAGCTCTCTTTTTATAATACAAAAGATATCATTGCTGCATTCACATGGATATCAATGAGCAACGCTCCCGCAGTCGGAGGGATCAATATAGAACTCGGTTTTAAGATAGACAATATTACCGTCATTATGCTCTTCGTTGTTAATCTTATAAGCTTCCTTGTTCACGTTTACTCAATTGAGTATATGCGCGGTGATAAAAGATACACCCGTTATTTTGCATATTTAGGAATTTTCACTTTCTCAATGCTCGGAATTGTTCTAACACACAATTTATTGATGATGTACATCTTCTGGGAATTGGTTGGTCTTTCTTCTTACTTGTTAATTGGTTTCTGGTTCGAAAAAAAATCAGCATCCGATGCTGGTAAAAAAGCTTTTATCGTTAACCGCATTGGTGATGTTGGAATGTTTATTGGAATTTTAATTCTCTTTACACAATACAAGACATTTACATTCGACGTTATCTATCAGCAGATAGCAGCCGGTAATCTTCCTTTCGCAAGTAATGCATGGTTAACTGCGGCGGGAATTTTAGTTTTCATGGGCGCTGTTGGCAAATCCGCACAATTCCCTCTTCACGTTTGGCTTCCGGATGCTATGGAAGGTCCAACTCCTGTTAGCGCATTAATACATGCAGCTACAATGGTTGCCGCCGGTGTTTACCTTGTGGTTAGAATCTTTGTTATGCTTACTGCCGATGCAATGTTAGTCATTGCCGTAGTCGGGGCAGTTACTTCTCTTGTAGCAGCAACTATTGCGCTCACTCAGAACGATATTAAAAAAGTTTTAGCCTACTCCACTGTTTCGCAACTTGGTTATATGGTTATGTCTCTTGGAGTCGGCGCTTACGCATTTGCATTCTTCCACCTTGTTACACACGCTTTCTTCAAAGCATGTTTGTTCTTGGGTTCCGGTTCAGTAATTCACGCGATGCACCACGAACAAGATATACGCAACATGGGCGGACTCAAAAAGAAAATGCCGATTACTTATT
>JAKAMS010000292.1:2690-4145 GCA_021812745.1 Bacteroidota bacterium
CTTGTTACACACGCTTTCTTCAAAGCATGTTTGTTCTTGGGTTCCGGTTCAGTAATTCACGCGATGCACCACGAACAAGATATACGCAACATGGGCGGACTCAAAAAGAAAATGCCGATTACTTATTACACTTTTTTGGTTTCAACTTTGGCAATTTCGGGTGTTCCCCTCTTCTCAGGCTTCTTGAGTAAAGACGGAATCCTAGCCGGCACTCTTGCGTTTGGCAAACTTACAGGCCATTGGTTAATTCCGATCATTGGTTTTACAGTAGCAGGATTAACAGCATTCTACATGTTCCGTCTTGTAATTTTAACATTTCACGGCGAACCGCGAGATCATCATAAATATGATCATGCGCATGAATCACCTTTTGTAATGGTTATGCCTTTGGTCGTTCTTGCTACGCTTTCAATTTTTATCTGGTACACACCAAATCCTATTAATCCAAATTCCGGATGGGTATTAAGTAGCTGGATAAAAACTCCGGCACAAGTAACACCGGTTGAAACAAGATTTGAATTCATGAAGCCGAGCAGTGAAGAAGCTAAAGCCGAAATACAAGGTCCGGTTACTCATTCGGTTGAATATACAGAAACAATGCACTGGGCACATTATCCAGCAATGTTCCTTTCTCTCATTTTAGCCGGTTTAGGAATTTTGGTTGCATTTATGTTCTATCAATGGAAGAAATTAAACGCAGACAAACTCGCTGATAAACTGAAAGGTTTGTATAAGTTCTCTTTGAACAAATGGTTCCTTGATGAACTTTACGATATGACGGCAATCGCCGGTACATTGATGTTCAGTTCTATACTTGCATGGTTCGATTATAATATTGTTGACGGAATTGTTAATGGTTCTGCAACTGTAACAAGATTTGCATCTAGAATGAGCGGCTGGTTCGATACATTTGTTGTAGACGGTGCGGTCAATTTTACCGCGTTCTTCAGCGGGTTTGTAGGTTTATCTTTCAGAAGATTACAGACAGGAAAAGTTCAGACATATATAGTATTTGTCGTTTTCGCGATTATTATTTTATTGATGTTCTTTAAACCATTTTGATATTTCTGTAGGGAACGGTCTATGACTGTTCCGAACAAATTTTTGCGGAAGGGCTACAATCTCTTCCCTACAATAAAAATTATAAATATAGGTCTTTAATTATGATTGGATTTCCGATTCTTTCGTTAATCACTTTTCTTCCCGTAGTGGGAATGTTCTTAATCATGTTTATGAAAAAGGAACAGCCCAAATCAATAAAGTACTTAACGCTGGGTATAACAGCTTTTCAAGTTGTGCTGGCTGTTATTCTCCTTGCAAACTACAACTACTCAGCCGCGGGAATTTATCAAGAAAAGTCTTTTCAGTTTATTGAAAAATTCAAATGGATCAATATTAGCGGCATCTCCTGGCTTGGAAACGTTAAGATTGATTACTTCTTGGGTATAGATGGAT
>JAKAMS010000293.1 GCA_021812745.1 Bacteroidota bacterium
CTTGAGACATTGAAAAATGTTCCAAAGAATATTAAAGAAATTAAGCCGACATTTTTATTAAGCGTTCCGGCTCTTGCAAAGAATTTTAGAAAGAACATTGAAAATGGAATTGCGGCAAAAGGAAAATTAGTTGAAAAGATGTTTAATAAAGCGCTTGAAACTGCTTACTCATATAACGGCAACGGCTGGAACAAAGGGAAGGGGAAAAAGATTTTTCTAAAACCGCTTTATGCTTTTTATGATAAAATTCTTTTTAGTAAGATCAGAGAAAATTTTGGCGGACGTTTAGAATTTTTTATCGGCGGAGGCGCTCTTCTTGACGTTGAACTGCAATACTTTTTCTATGCTTTAGGAATTCCAATGTTTCAAGGATATGGTTTAACAGAAGCCGCTCCGGTAATTTCTGCTAATGTTCCAAAGAAGCATAAACTTGGTTCATCAGGCGCTATTGTTGCGGATCTGCAAGTTAAAATATGCGATACTGATGGGAATGAACTTCCAATCGGTGAAAAAGGAGAGATTGTTGTTAAAGGGGAAAATGTTATGGTGGGTTATTGGAAGAATGAATTGGCGACTAAAGAAGTAATCAAAGATGGCTGGCTTTATACCGGAGACCTTGGTTATTTAGATGGCGATGGCTTCCTTTACGTACTCGGCAGGTTCAAAAGTTTATTGATTAGCGGCGACGGCGAAAAATATAGCCCGGAAGGAATTGAAGAAGCGTTAACAGAACATTCGGCATTTATAGAACAAGTGATGCTTTATAATAATCAATCTCCATACACAATTGCTTTGATCGTTCCAAACAAAGAAGCAATTTTAAGTTGGGCTGACGAAAATAAAATTTCTTATCACTCGGTTGAAGGACAAAAATCAATTCTAAAGATGTTGGAAGGTGAAATCGCAAAATTCAAAAACGGGGGAATATATGAAGGACAATTTCCTGAACGGTGGATTCCATCCGCAATTGCGTTTTTGGGGGAAGGATTTACAGAGCAGAATAAATTTATGAACAGCACTTTGAAAATGGTACGCGGAAAAATTACTGAGTTCTACCAAAACAGAATTGAATATTTATATACTCAAGAAGGAAAAGATATCTGCAATCATCAAAATCTAACTATAATCAGCAGGCTTAAGTAGTTTGGAAACGGCAGATACAATAAAGATCATAAGTTGAAATTCCGTGAAGTATAGTTTAATTTATTTACAAATAATTTGATAATTAGCATAGACCGAAGAAAAACAAATGAAAAGAGTATTGTTAATAGAAGACGATAAAGGATTTAGAACTTTACTCAAGAGATTATTGGAAAAAAAATTCGATTCAAAAGTTTTTGAAGCCGATGACGGAGCCAGCGGTTTAATCTCCTTTGAAAAAGAGAGACCGCACATTGTCTTTTTGGATCTTGAAATGCCTAATATGAATGGTGTTCAATTTTTAGAAAAAATTCAAAACAGAACACGCCAGGTTGCGGTTGTCGTCATGACTAATCACGATGAAAAAGAATATGTGGAGAAGATCATTCAGATGGGAGTTGATGATTATCTGCTTAAGACGAAATTTGTAACTCAACTTTACGAGCGAATTGAAATTCTATTAAAAAAGATAAAACAAACAACAAGAATAGAAAGATAAACATGCTAAATTGATACAGCTAAATTCTTAAAAGGGTTGGCTCTATCATCGTTGAAATAAGGTTTGTAATTCTCACCGCTGCTCATCTCTTGATGCCATCCATTATGAAGTCCATACTTCTCCATCAGTTCAATTGCTTTCTCATATTCGGAATTGCGGAGCGGACGGTCAGCCAAAATATTTGTGTGCGCCTTGTTTGTAGGAAAATATTGAGACATAAGAGATATATGGACGTTGGGACTTAACTCTTCGGCAATAAATTGAAATACTTTTTCCGATTCGGCTAAATTATTCGGAAGAACAAGGTGACGAATGATTAATCCCCGGACTACTACATCACCATCATAAATAAGTTCATCACCGACTTGACGGAACATCTCCTTTACTGCTTTTCGTGTATGATCGAAATAGTCTTCTGCATTTGAGAAAGTTTTTCCGGCTTGGTTACTGCCGTATTTAAAATCGGGTAAATATATATCAATCACATCCTCGTAAAGATTAAGCATCTCTACGGAATCATATCCGTTGGTGTTGTAGATAATGGGTAACTGTAATCCTTGTGCTGCCGCAATTGAAATTGACCTTAAAATTTGCGCAGAAAAATGTGTGGGAGAAACGAGTCCAATGTTATGGCAACTCTTATCTTGAAGTTCGATCATTATATCTGCAAGGCGTTGGTGAGTAACCTCATTTTTTTTTTCTTCTTTCCAGTTCTGGCTGATCTCAAAATTTTGGCAGAAGATACAACGCAGATTGCAATTGCCGAAAAAAATATTTCCCGCACCTTGCGAACCGGAGAGGACAGGTTCTTCTCCAAAGTGAGCAGTGTACGATGAAACTATCGGCAGAAATCCACTCTGGCAGAAACTGGTATTGCCGCTGGTCCTGTCAACTTCGCAGCCGCGCGGGCAGCTTTTGCATGATTTTAATATTTGTTCAGCCGCTTCTGCTCTTTTTTGAAGCTCGCCTGAGTTATAAAGTTTTATATATAAAGGAATAAATGCCATCAATTAATTTCACAGACTATTGTTATCGTAAATCTAAAAATTATTCTTCATTTGAAATAATCTAATTGAAACCCATGGCTATGCACAAACAAAAGCGGGGCTAAAATAATTTTGAAATTATCCGATAATAAAACAAATATTTTAACATTTCTAAACGAGGGCTTTTTCCGGAGATTGTAAATAAACCTAACGTTAATAACATATTCTCTCCGGCAAAAAATTTACCTACTAAAAATTAAGGAATTATTACATGGCGCTTTTAAATTGGAATGACAGCTACTCTGTAGGAGTAAAGGACATTGATTTACAGCATAAAAAATTGGTTGAGCTGATAAATAATCTACACGATGGAATGAAGCAAGGCAAAGGAAAAGAAATTTTAGGCACAGTATTGAATGAACTCGCCAGTTATACGGTTTATCATTTTGGCTTTGAGGAAAAATTGTTTGATAAGTACGGCTACCCGGAAACAATTGTGCATAAAAGACAGCATTCTGATCTTGTAGATCAAGTAAAGAAATTAGTTGAAAGCTATAATAATGGCGGCAGCGTTCTGAGTATGGACCTAATGAATTTTTTGAAAGACTGGCTTACACAACACATTGCCGGTTCCGATAAAAAATACACCGCATTTTTTAACAGCAAAGGAATTGCATAAGAATTAATGAGTGGGTGTTATGGCTCTTATATTATGGGATGATAATTATTCGGTTAATGTGCGTGAAATTGACAGTCAGCATAAAAAACTGATAGCAATTATTAACGAACTTAACGGTAGTATAACAGATGGTAGCGAAAAAAATGTAATTGAGAAAATTCTTATTGATTTAGTAGAGTATGCAGCTTTTCACTTCAGCTCAGAAGAAAAATATTTTGCTCTATATAATTATCCGAAAACAAATTCTCATATGCAGCAACACACTCTTTTGATTGATCAGCTAAAAGAGTATATAAATAAATATAAAAATGGTATAAAAGATTTTGCGCCCACTTTACTGAATTTCTTGAAAGATTGGCTGACAAACCATATTGTCGGGTCAGATAAAAAGTATTCAGAATACTTTAACAAAAACGGCATCTATTAGCGCAATGGTTAAACTATAAAATTGATTTTAATGCATTGAGGTTAGCCGCGATGGTTTTATCCAAATCTTCTTTTGTATGTGCTGTTGAAACAAACATCGCTTCAAACTGGGCAGGAGGAAGATAAACACCGCTGTTCAGCATCTCATGAAAATATTTACCGTAAAGTTTTGTGTCGGATTTTACGGCTGAATTGTAATCAACCACATGTTCTTCAGTAAAGAAGAATGTCATCATAGAACCTACACGGTTGAATTGAAAATTTTTCCCGACCGATTTTATTCCATCTTTAATTCCATTTTCTAGATAAACAGATTTCTCTTCGAGTGTTTTATAAACTTCCGGATGATCTTTAATATAAGTTAATGATGCATAGCCGGCATTCATTGCTAAAGGATTACCGC
>JAKAMS010000294.1 GCA_021812745.1 Bacteroidota bacterium
GAAATTGCCGCGGCTGTTAATTCTAATGTTGGCTCTCCTAATGATTTTGCGCCCCATGGTCCGTAAGAATCTTTGCCTTCAATAAATATCGGTTTAATTTCATCAATGTCTTTACTGGTTGGTATTGTGTAAGTATCAAAATTCAATTCACGTATGAATCCTTTATCTGTAGTAACTTCTTCAAAAATTCCGTAGCCGGCACCTTGAGTTACTCCGCCATAAACTTGTCCCTCTGCGCCAAGACGGTTAATTACTTTTCCGGGATCGTGAACAGCAGTAACTTTATCTATATATACTTCTCCGGTTGCAACGTTAACACTTACTTCTGCAACTTGACATCCATAAACGTAAGTGAAGTACGCATCGCCTTGCCCAAACTCTTCATCCCAATGAACATTTGGACTTTTATACCAGCCGATTGAAGCTAGACTTACGCCTTTTGAATAAGCAAGTTTGCACACTTCTGGAAATTTTGAAATCAATCCTTTCCTTCTAGAAAAAACCAAGTTCTCTCTAAACGATACAAAATCGTCTTCGCCTAATTTGAATTCATCTTTAACAAATTTTTCCAATCGTCCGAGTAAAATTTCCGCGGCATTTTTAACCGCGCCGCCGCCCATAATTGTTCCGCGCGATGCCACTGTTGGACCGCCATCGGATGTTATTCCGGTATCCAGTTCAAGATAAATAATTTTATCTGTTGTTATTCCTAAAACTTCCGATGCGATGATAGAATATGTTGTTCTAAGACCCTGCCCGTTTTCCGCCAGTCCGCAATCAAGATAAACGCTTCCATCATTTTGAATTGAGAGATATGCAGAAGCGGCATCAACTCCTTCCGCGCCTAAAGAACATCCGCGGAAACTTACAGCTAAGCCAATTCCCTTTTTAATTAAATTACCCGGTTTTATAAACTGCGAATCTTTTAAGACCGGCGATTTAAAATCTAAATCGGTGGTGTGCGTTTTTTCGTTTTTATTTTTCTTCCACTTAGTAATAAAATCTGTATTGCCGCAAGCAACATCTAGAACACGTACAAGATTTACTTCGTGGTCTTTTAAAGTTTGTCCGGTTGCGGTAATCGAACCGGCTTTTAATCCGTTTACTCTTCTTATTTCGTCCGGCGTCATTTTTAAACGAGCAGCAATTTCATCCATCAAAGATTCTTGAGCAAAGATTGGCTGAGGTGAACCAAAACCGCGCATTGCGCCGGTGTAAGGATTGTTGGTATAAACAGCACGAACATCCGTGTGAACATTTTCAATTTCGTAAGGACCGGTAGCTTGAACAACTGTTCGCCATGTTACGAATGGACTCATCGAAACATACGCGCCGCCATCAGCAAGTATATCTATCTTCACCGCTTTGATCTTGCCGTTTTTAGCGTAACCGATTTTGTAATTCAGAATGTACGGATGACGTTTATATGATTCAAGAATAGATTCTTCGCGCGTGTAACGAATTTTTACCGGCCGGTTAGTTTTTATTGCGGCAACTGCGGCGCGTGCGGAAAGGACACACATTGTATCATCCTTTCCGCCGAACGATCCTCCCAGATGCGCTTGAACAATTCTTACTTTGCTTAAGGGTAAACCCAAAACATTTGCCACGAACCTGCGCGTAGTAAAAGGATTTTGAATACTGCCGATTACTTTAACGCCTTGAGATGAACCGAGCGGAATAGCAATAACAGCTTCCGGCTCTATGTATCCATGTTCTATTAACTGTGTTGTATAAGTCTGTTCGAGAATTTCATCGCTCTCGGCAAATCCTTTTTCAATATCACCTTTTCTAAGCGGATGATGGCAGATCAAATTTGTTCCGGTTTCCGGATGAATTAAAATAGCATCTTTGTCTAATGATTTCCTTGGATCGTTTAGGATTGGAAGAGGCGTGTAATCAACTTTTATTTTTTTAAGAAGGGTTTTTAATTCATATTCGGATTCACCTACAAGCATAGCCAGAACATCACCTGGCGTAACAACTTTTTCATCACAGAATATCGGCTGATCATTTTTAATCATACCGACTTTTTTTGCACCAGTAATATCACCAGACGTGATAATCGAAAAGAGTGATTGGTTATTTTCTATTTCGGAAAAATCAATTGAATTTATTTTTGCGTGAGCTTCCGGAATTCTTAACATTACCGAATGAAGCATTCCATCAAACTTGTAATCATCGGCAAATTTAGCATGCCCGGTTACTTTATCAACTCCATCCTCACGAATTACTCTTGAACCTACTACTGAAAATTCTTTATTCATTCCTTTCTCTTGTCTTTAATTAATGCTGATAATAATGATTTCGCCCGATCTAAAAGAATCAATGTTTTACTTTAGTTTATTCACCAATCTTTCGCCTTGAATATAAATCTCATTCTTAATCTTGCTTTCGTCCACGTTCATAATTTGAAAATCTTTCATCAGAAACTCGCCTTTCTGCAAAACGCTGTTAACCGGATATTCCAAAATACCATAAATAAAATGTCCCCAAAAATTTTCTCTGTTAATCGGCGTTGGCGGAACATAATCCCACAAGATCATGTCAGCTCTTTCACCTTCATTAAGAGTTGGGAAATCGGAAAAATATTTTTTAGCAAACGTCAGCTGATCAAAATATATTTTTTTGATAATTGCAGTGGCTTCATCAAAACTGTTTTCTTGTCCGCGTGAGAGTAGAAACAGTTGTTTCATAGACCTTGCAATATTGGAATGCATTCCGTCTGTTCCCACAAGAAATGGAATGTTCTTTGGAATTTCCCCAAACTTAGGAAGCCCTACTGAATTATTAAGGTTGGAATCGGGGCAAAATGCAAGAGCGCTTTCTGCAGTGCTGATCTTTAAAAAATCTTTTGCTTTTAAATGAACGCCGTGAACTAAAATACTTTTGTCATTCATCAGTTTGTATTTTTTTAATCTGCTTACAGGCAAAGAACCGGCGTATTCAACGCTAAGTTTGTTGTCGCTTTCATCTTCGGCAACGTGAATGTGAATTCCAAGATCGAATTGATTTTGAATTTTGTGTGCTTCGGAAAGCAGATCATCGGAGAGCGTAAATGAAGCATGAAGACCTAACATTCCATGAAAATCGCCGTTAAGCTGTGATGTAAAGAAATCTTTATTCTCATTCAATCCGGCTAATGCTTGTTCTGTTCCGTTCCGGTCAGTACTTTCAAAACAGAGAACGCCGCGCAGACCAAAAGCATTTAATGCGTTTTGAATTACACCGAGACTTCCTTTAATTTGATTTTGAGACGAGTGATGATCGAAAATATATGTTACACCGTTTCTTATTGATTCCAGCGCCGCCATTTGAGCGCTTGTATTGATCATTTCATTATCAAGCGTGCGGTCTAATTTCCACCATAAATTGTGCAATACATTTTGAAAGTTGTCGAACTTTCCTTTTAGCGGAAGTCCTTTTGCAAGCCGGGAATATATATGATCGTGAAAATTAATTAACGGCAGCGTTATAACTTTTCCGCTTGCATTGAACGAATCTTTTCCGACTTTCTCCGGGTTCTTTAAGTATGTCTGAAAATTTTTAGGACGAATTTTAGAAATCATTCCATTCGCAATGGTGATATCTGCAAAAAGCGGTATTATCTCCTCTCCGATTACCGGGCAAACCCACGCATTCTCAATTGTGATTGTAGCTTTTTTCATTTTAGTCTAATTTCAGTCCTACTTGTTTATTAAAATTATCAATCAACTCATCCCACTTTGGTGCAATTGCAAATCTCTCCGCCCAATAACTTTCATCATACCATTGCGAGTTTAACTCTTCAACCGATTTGCCTTGCTGTTCAACCCAAGTAAAATATTTGAGGTTATGAATTCGTTTCTTGTCGTAATAACTTAATTCTTGGAAATAATCTGTAGTTTGTTTTTTAACTACAGCAGTCCAATCAACTTCAGATTGATGTTCAGAATATTTGCCCCAATCTTGATTCATCTCGTCTAAACGCGAGTTATACATTTCTTTTGAGTCAGTAAAAATTGTAAAGATAATATCGTCTTCGTTCATTTCGTAATATTTAGCAAGTTTAATAGAACTAAGCATATTGCTTATAGAAGAAATTCCAAGCCATGGTAATTTTGAAATCACTTCTTCGC
>JAKAMS010000295.1 GCA_021812745.1 Bacteroidota bacterium
TAGTTGCGCTGTTAAAAAAGGAATTGGCAAAAAACTCTATTAGTGTTATTCTTTTTGGAAGCGTTGCCCGGCTGGAAGAAACTAATAGCAGTGATTACGATCTTTGCATCGTTTATCAGACTCAAAGCGATAAAAAGAAATTAGAGGAAATTATCAATCTAATCCGTCATGATTTTTATTCTCAATTTGGCATTTCCATAGCTCCCTACTTTATTTCTCTCTCAGATTTTAAAATAAGAGCAAAAAAGAAACTCTCGCCGGTAAACAATATTGTAAAGGAAGGTAAAGTCATTTTTGGTAAGTCAATAAGGAATTTATTAAATGACTAGAAAGGCATCTCAAATTTCTGTTGATAAAAATAAAGCAGCAAATTTCCATTCCGTTGCGCTCAATTTTTTTCACGGAGCTAAACTAGCAGCCGAACACCAATACTATAATGCTGCGGTGTTCTTATTGTGCATGCCGCAATTGCCTATGCCGATGCCTTGTGTATCAAAACTAAGGGTAAAAGAGCTAAAGGTGAGAACCACCACGAGGTAGTTAATCTATTGGATAGTATTATCATTCATTCAGAGGCAAAAAAAAAGGGCTCTCGATAATCTTTCTAAAATAATTGAACAGAAAAATATTGTTTCATACCATGGCGACATTTATTATAAAAGTGATATTGATAAACTCTTGAGAAGCTTTGATAAATTCCAAGAATGGGCTGAAACTCTTTTAACGAGTGCACGAAACACTTGGTATCACCCTTAATGTTTTCTTCAGCTCTTTCCACTGTACAAAAATTACATTGAATCTTACTATGCAAATGGCAAAATTACATTCCGTAATAGTATTACAATATAGATGAGAACACTCAAAACAATATGTGGCAGCAGATCCAAACATACCCCTTGCAACAGTTCCCTTTTCGTTTCAACTGCGCTCCAGATGCGCTCCAACTGCGCTCCACTTCCGTATTAAAGCCGTACCAACTATGCTTCATTCTCTATTAAACCGTCATTCATTCACTATGGCATTTCGCAAAAATAATCCTCTTGGTCCAATCTCCGGCAAAATTGGTAATACAGTTTCAAGAATGAGATACGGAAAAGAAGTTGTCTATACTAAACCGGGCTCCTATAAGATCAGTTATTCAGATTCCGCTGTTTCCGGTAGATCAAAGTTTGCCGTTACAGTTAAACTTGCTAAACTTATTAACTCAGTTCCTGAATTAGCGGAAGTCTGGAAAGTTGCTAAGCTGCCCGGTGCAAATTCTTACCAGAAACTTATCAAGCACAACGCTAAATTGGTTTCGGGTTTAGGTCTAACGCTTAAGAATATCATCACTCCATCCGGGATAGGTAGTTTTCAAAATTCTCTTACTTGGAACGGCAATGAAATTGTTCTAAAGACTCAAATTGCCGCTTCAATTCAAAACAACCCAGAGTCTTTTTTCGCTCTTTTCTATCTTGAAAATGAAAAAGAAAACAATACGCTAATGCTGGCATCGAAGGATGTAGTGCTTTGCGAATATAATTTTCTTGAAGGCACGGTGGTTTTAAGCAATGAGGAAATTAAAACGATACGTCAATTCGAAAAAGCTATAATCTTATGTGCGTTTACTTTCCGGCAAATTGGCCGACAAAGTACTCATTGGACTTCAACACTCTCATTCGAAGTTGATCTCACCACTTTACTTATTTAATGGCTCTATCTAATTCTTTGTATGCTTGCGGAACTTTCCTTATTTTTCGACTGTTCAAGTCAATAAGTCGAAGAGATAAAACATGATTTCAGAAAAACCTTCAAAAGAAAGAGAAAAAGCAATAATCGAAGCTGCCCGTAAGCGGTTCGCTCACTATGGCTTTTCAAAAGTTACAATGGAGGAAATTGCCGCAGATGCGGAGATGGGAAAGGCGTCCCTGTATTATTATTTCCCGACTAAGGAAGAACTTTTCAGCGCCGTAATCCTGAAAGAGCAAAATGAATTAAAAAGAAACATTGAACTAATCCTTGAGAAAACAATCAGCGCTTCAGAAAAACTTCTTGAATTTGTTGAACTTAGAATGAAGTTCTTTCAAGTATTGGTCAACCTCGGAACATTAAGCGTTCAATCTTATTTCGATATAAAATCGATGTTCAAGAAACTGTTCTTTGATTTTGAGAAAGTTGAATTGGAACTGCTCGAAAGAATGTTTGCCGAAGGAAAACTTCAAAAGGAATTCATTCCAGACCTTCCCGAAGATACGGCGGTAACCTTTCTGCACATACTTCAGGGTTTGCGATGCCGCGTTCTGAATTGGACGAAAGGACAAGGCATAGATGAAGAGACTCATCAGAAATTAAATCAAGAAATGAAAACTGCCACTAATTTTTTTATTCACGGAATTAAAAACAAATAATCAAAAAGGATTTACTTATAAAGGAATTTATAAATGGCACAAAGCGAAGATTTAAAAGAAAAAATAAAGATGGAATCTAAAGCAGCTCCTTCTAATAATGGCGGCGACGAAAGTATTGACGAAGTTCCATTGTTCAAAAAGAAGCGCATGATTATCCCTCTTCTCCTATTATTAACAGCTGCTGCGATAGGCGGATATTTGTGGTATCTGAATATGCAGGATTTCGTTTCAACGGATGATGCTTATGTGGACGCGAACAGCGTTTCGATTAGTACTAAAATGCTTGGCAGAATAAATTTTCTTGGAACCGCGGAAGGCGATACCGTAAAAGCCGGACAGGTTCTTGTAAAGCTTGATGACAGCGATCTCCGCGCTCAAGAAGTCTCCGCAAAAGCCGGACTTGCATTGGCTCAGAACAATATTCCGCTTGCTCAAGTGAATTTAAACCGTGCTCAGGATGATTTTAAACGCGGTGAAACGGAATACAAAAGCGGTGTAATTACTAAAGAGCAATACGATCATTTTCAAAGTGCGCTCGAAGCGGCAAAAGCCGAATACAATATTCAACTTTCAAAAATACCTGCTGCAAAAAGCCAAATAGGTTTAATCGAATCTCAATTAAGCAACGCGATAATAACCGCTCCGATGGATGGCGTTGTTGCAAAACGCTGGGTGCTTACAGGCGATGTAGTGCAACCCGGACAACCAATATTCACAATTTATGATTTAAAAAATCTCTGGATTACTGCAAATCTTGAAGAGACAAAGCTTACACACATTCGGTTGGGCGAGCCGGTAGAAATAGACGTCGATTCTTATCCTGATATAAAATTTAGCGGCAAGGTTATTGAAATCGGAAATTACACCGCATCTGAGTTCTCGTTAATTCCGCCAAACAATGCTTCCGGAAATTTTACAAAAGTTACGCAGCGTGTGCCGGTTAAAATTTCAATTGAGGATACCGCAAACGCTAATGGACATAAGCCTGTATTAAGACCGGGAATGTCCGTCGAAGTATCTGTGAAAGTGAAATAACAAATGTTTAACTCAAACAAAAAATCTATCAGAGGCGCGGCTATCAGCCAGATATCTTCGCTTCACCATGAGCATACATCATATAAATGGTGGGTTCTGGCAAATGTTATGATAGGTACGTTCATGGCGGTTCTTGATGCAACGATAGTTGATGTTTCGCTTGCAAAGATAATGGCGACGTTCGGAATCGGCGTTGACACAGTAAAGTGGGTGGCTACTGCGTATCTTCTGGTATTTGCGATAATGCTTCCTACATCGGGCTGGATTGCCGATCACTTCGGTTACAGAAAAACTTATGCGACTGCCCTCGGTCTTTTTACAATCGGTTCGCTTCTCTGCTCGTTAGCTTGGAATGAATCGGCTTTAATACTTTTCAGGGTAGTTCAAGGCGCTGGCGCCGGATTAATGATGCCAGTGGGTATGGCAATAGTGATGAGAGAATTCCCACCAGAAAAACGCGGCGTCGCTCTTGGCTTCTGGACAATCGCTGCAGCCGCTTCCGTATCGCTTGGACCAACGCTCGGCGGTTACTTGATAGATAATTTTTCATGGCATTCAATTTTTGATGTGAATGTTCCGGTTGGAATAGTAGGTGTTTTTGCAACTCTGGTCATACAGAGAGAATATAAAACTGCAAAGAAAGAATCATTTGATATTGTAGGATTTATTTCGATGTCGGTTTTTCTC
>JAKAMS010000296.1 GCA_021812745.1 Bacteroidota bacterium
TGGGAGACCAAATTACTCCCGAAGCTGTAAAAGAACTTGTACGTAAACGTGTTGAAGCAATGGGTGGCGATTACAAGTTTCAAAAGGGCGAGGTCTCCTCGGGTCGTGTAATATTAACTTCCTTTGGTTTGAACCATCCCGGAATTGTTGCTGGAGTTACCAAAGCACTCGGCGATGCCAACTGCGATATCCAAGATTTAAGCCAAAAATTACTTGGCGATTTTTTTACAATGATTATGGTAATTGATATTACGTCATCTCAAAAAGATTTGAAAGAGATTCAAGAAGAGATGAACAAAGTTGCAGAATCTTTGAGAGTTAAAATTTATTTACAGCATGAAGATGTATTCAGATTCATGCATAGAATTTGAACCGAAACGATTTGAGTGAAACATAAGACAATTTAGACCGTCTCACGATTTACGTTTCACTTTTCACGACTATCAATTAAAAGGAACAGTAAAATATGCCATACGAATTCGAGGAGATACTCGAAACTATTAGAATGACAGAAATTGAACATTTCGATATCAGAACTGTTACAATGGGGATTAGCTTACGCGATTGTCACGACCGCAACATAGAAGTAACTAAACAAAAAATTTATGATAAAATTATCCGCTACGGAAGCCGGCACGTAAAGCTAGCAAGGGAAGTAGAAGCACAATACGGAATTTCAATTGCCAACAAAAGAGTTTCTGTTACTCCAATCTCAATTCCTTTTGATGCATGTAGCATGGAGGAATTTATTGAGATCGCCAAGACTTTAGATCAAGCGGCTGAAGAAATTGGAATAGATTACATCGCCGGATATTCTGCACTTGTGCAGAAAGGAATGACAAACGGAGAGCGTGAACTTATTAAATCAATTCCGTATGCACTATCACAAACAAAACGGGTTTGTTCAAGCGTTAATATCGGCTCAACAAAAGCAGGCATCAACATGGATGCGGTCAATATGATGAGCGAAGTAATTAAGCTTACTGCCGAAAAAACTAAAGATCAAGATTCAATTGGATGCGCAAAACTTGTTGTCTTTGCAAATGCGGTTGAAGATAATCCTTTTGTTGCAGGGGCATTCCATGGTGTTAGCGAACCGGAAATTGTTCTCAATGTCGGTATCAGCGGTCCCGGTGTTGTTCTCGAAGCAATTAAAGAAGCCGGGCATGTAGATTTACAGCAGCTGTCGGAAGTAATCAAGAGAACGATTTTTAAGATTACCCGTGCCGGCGAACTAATTGGTAGAAAAGTTGCCGAGAAGAATGGAATTCCCTTTGGAATAGTGGATATTTCTTTAGCGCCAACTCCTGCTGAAGGTGATAGTATTGGAGATATATTAATAGCTATGGGCGTTGAAGATGTTGGAGCGCCGGGAACAACGGCAGCACTGGCTATGTTGAATGATTCAGTTAAGAAAGCCGGATTGATGGCAAGTTCATCTGTCGGCGGAATGAGCGGCGCTTTTATTCCGGTTAGCGAGGATATGGGAATGATCAGAGCTGTACAAGCGGGAAATCTTTCTCTGGAAAAATTGGAAGCAATGACAGCAGTTTGTTCCGTTGGTCTTGATATGATCGCTGTACCGGGAGATACAACGGCTACTACAATTGCCGGAATAATCTCTGATGAAGCCGCAATAGGAATTATCAATGATAAAACTACGGCTGTTAGAATAATTCCCGCTTACGGCAAAAAAGTTGGCGATATGGTTGATTACGGCGGGTTACTTGGTAAAGCGCCTATTATGAATGTTAGAACAATTAGCAGCGCCGGATTTGTAGGACGAGGTGGAAGAATTCCTGCACCGATGAGAAGTTTAACAAATTAGTATTCTATCATCCATATTTTTGGATGAGCTGAAAATTATTACTAAAATTTCTGTAAACTCTATACTTTTCAATAAAGGAGGATAAATGAGCAAAGGTCTAAAGATCGGGTTGGGGATTGCCGGTGGAACTGTAGTCATTATTTTCTTGCTAGTATCTTGGGGAACGGGTAAATACAATAGCTTTGTTGGACTGAATGAAAGTGTTAAGTCTGCATGGAGTCAGGTTGAAAATGTATATCAACGAAGAGCTGATCTCGTTCCAAATTTAGTTGCTACAGTTAAAGGTGTCGCTAACTTCGAAAAAGAAACTTATACGGCTGTTACAGAAGCGCGTGCTAAAGTAGGACAGATTAAACTATCCGCAGACCAGCTTAGTGATCCTGCAGCGATACAAAAATTTCAACAGGCGCAAGATGGTTTAGGAAGCGCTCTTTCCCGCTTACTTGTAGTTTCAGAAAATTATCCTCAATTGAAGGCAAATGAGAATTTCTTACAGCTTCAATCTCAATTAGAAGGAACTGAGAACCGTATTACCGTTGAAAGACAAAAGTATAATCAAGTTGCAACAGAATATAATACTGCGATCAAAAGATTTCCCGGAGTATTTATAGCTAACTTTGGCGGGTTCAGAGAAAAAGAATATTTCAAAGCTGCGGCAGGTTCAGAGCAAGCGCCTAAAGTACAATTTTAAGTGATTAGTGTAGAGTTCATGTTAAAGAGTTATAAATGAAAAAAATAATTTTCTTCTTCTTATTCCCGGTTTTATTACTGAAAGCTCAAATAGAGTTTCCGGTTCTAAAAAATTACGCTAACGATTTCACGAATACTCTCTCCAGCTCTGAACTCTACACTCTTAATTCTGCACTCAAAAGTTTTGATGATTCTACTTCTAATCAAATTATTTTTCTGATGATCCCGAGTCTTGATGGCTATTCGTTAGAAAGCTATACTTATGAGACAGCGGCTAAAAATCAAATCGGGTCAAAGAAAAATAATAACGGCGTTCTATTTTTCGTTTCTAAAGACGACCGCAAGATGCGGATTGAAGTTGGTTATGGCTTGGAAGGCGTTCTTACTGATGCTCTTACAAGTTCTATCCAGCGAAATGAAGTCCGTCCTTATTTCAAGCAAGGGGATTATTACTCAGGCATAGCAGCGGGACTAAATGCCATAATGGCTGCATCGCGCGGAGAGTATAAAGGGGACGTAAAAGATAAGGAAAATAAGGGGCGCGGTTTTCCGTTTATATTCATTATTATGTTAATAATTTTCATAACGTCATTATTTAAGAAGGGCGGAAAAGGCGGAGGCGGCGGTCTTTTACCTTGGATTATTCTAGGTTCAATGGGAGGTGGCGGAAACCGGGGCGGATGGGGTGGCGGCGGTGGATTTGGCGGAAGTGGCGGTTTTGGCGGTTTTTCCGGGGGTGGCGGCTCTTTTGGCGGCGGCGGATCGAGCGGAAGTTGGTAATTTCCTTTCATAAAAGTCTTATTTGTCTTGAAGTTCTAACCTTGTTTTAGTATTATTTCAACCGCATTGATAGAAATTTCTAAAGGTATCAGTTTATTTAATGAAGCCGATTTTTTTTCGGCTCATGACTTTTTCGAAGATTGTTGGGTTATTTGCGATCGGGAAGAGAGATTGTTCTTTCAGGGAATGGTTCAGATTTCGGTTGGTTGTTTTCATCTTCTATCCGGAAATTACAAAGGTTCTTTAAGTCAGTTTATGAAAGGAACAAAGAAACTGAGGAATTTTAAACCTTCATACAGAAAAATAAATATTGATAATCTGGTAAATGAAATCGAAGCATTAAGTAAGACCTTAACCGAAAAATCTATCAATGAAGATCCAAAAAAAATTTGGGAAATGATTCCTAAAATTGAATTCGACACATAAATTTTTTAATAAATAAGGAGGCCAGTTATGGCAATAATGATAACAGACGAATGTATTAACTGCGGTGCATGTGAACCCGAATGCCCTAACACTGCTATTTATGAAGGCGGTGCGCAGTGGAAATTAGGTGCAAATAATTATGGTGAAGGAGATGCAGCTCCCTCCGGCGCAAATGGATTTTTCTCTAAAGATTTTTTCTATATAGTTCCGGATAAATGTACCGAATGCAAGGGTTTCCACGATGAACCGCAATGTGCCGCTGTTTGTCCGGTTGATTGCTGTGTCCCGGATCCAAAACATGTTGAAAATGAAGAGACACTTTTAAAAAGAAAAGATTATTTGGACGGATTGGGAAGATAATT
>JAKAMS010000297.1 GCA_021812745.1 Bacteroidota bacterium
TCCTTTACACATCAAATTTTTCTTTGTAACTTTTTCTGAACCATTAAAAGAATAAAGTTATATTTGAATAAATAATTCCCTTTTTGAATTAACTTTCTCCCAAAGAGAGAACATCAACATTAACCTTGTTTTTTGCGGCTATAAACGGTACGTGTAAATGAAAATTCCATCCGAAAAGTTTTTACGGTACTCACCAAACAGAGATGTTGTATTTGTTTTGGGTGCCGGCGCTTCACATCCAGACGGCGTTCCTCTCCAGAGAGATATGCTGCCAATGATTATTGACGGGGGAATAGAGGAGATCGAAAATTCAGAAATCGGAAAAATTGTTACAGAGTTCATAAAAGATAATTTTGAATTTAACCGGGCAACCAATCAATACCCGCAGCTTGAGGCGGTGTTTGGTTTTATAGATTATTTTATACAACAAAACGAAAGCTTGAGCGCAAAATACTCGAATGAGAAGATAAGAGACATTAAAGAATACCTAATAAAACTGATTCATTATGTTGTAAATCTCCAAACCGACAAGCGAAGTTACTACTATCATCTTTTCTGGAAAACGATTCAAAAAAACAACTCGAACGTTTCTATTATTACCTTAAATTACGATACACTTCTTGAACAAGCGTTTGATTTTTTATTTAAAAGCCACGGTTACATTGATTATTGTATTCCATTAATGAACTATGAGCAACTGCCGGAAATGAACAATTTTAACTTTTGGATTAATCCACGCGAGCCCGTTTCAATCAGCGAAAATGAAAATCCAATTCCAATTAAAATTGTAAAAGTTCACGGCAGTCTAAACTGGAAATATTGCAATTGCTGTAACCAAACTTTACTTACGCCATGGGACAGATCAATTGACTTGAAAAGGGGAAAGTTTCTTGGTTATACATATCCGGACAATCAGGAATATGAATTTGTTTGTCCTCTCGATGGAACCGAGTTTAGAACACTTATTATGCCTCCAACATATCTAAAGACAATTCATCACCCAATAATTTCTCAGTTAATGAGTGAGGCGTCGAGGGAAATACGCGCAACAAAAAAAATTGTCTTTATAGGATATTCTCTTTCAAGTTCGGATGTTCACATAAAAGCGTTGTTTAAGAAACATATTACCGCCGACAAAGAAATTATAGTAATCAACCCCAAACGCAAAGAATCGTTAGAGCTTAATTATCGCTCGCTTACAAATAATGTCCGCTTTATCTATTCATCTTTCGAAGATTTTGTAAAAGATGAAAATGAGTTGATTTCTATCCTTTCATAATTTTATTGCATCATTCAATTTCGCACTCTATCTTTATACTACAATATTAATGTAGCGGGAAATTATCTATGCTTTCAAAATTAGCGGCATTAATTCTAGGCGTCGTATCCGAAAGAGAAAGAAATCCATACGAAATCACAAAAATGCTTGAACAGTTAAATACTAGAAAATTATTACCATTGGCTGATTCAACGGTTTATGCAACCATTAATAATTTGAAAAAACAGGGATTGATTACCGGCAGAACTGAACGAAATGGAAATTTGCCCGAAAAAACAATTTACTCAATAACTCCGGAAGGCGAATTTGAATTTCATGAATCAATAACAAGTTTCTTAGAAGATGATGTAAACTCTCCATCTAATTTTGATATTGGTATTCTGCTTATGCACAATTTGAGCAAACCGGAAATTTTAATAAAATTGAAAAAAAAATTAGAGCGGCTTGAAAGTAATTCTTATACCATAAGGAAACAGATATTAAGTTTTGAGATGGACTCAACAAAAGTCGCATTCACCAGTCTCTCAATGCTCAAACATAGAATGCATTTAATTGAAGCCGAGCTTAAAACAATCCGCGAGTTGATAAAAGAATTGAATGTACGGCAATCAATATCAGATTTATCTCCGTTTGATATGAGAATGTTCTAATCAACTAAATAGCGAATTTGATATAACAATTCGGTTTCCCGCGTAGTTTAATCTTGTCGCTCAAAAACGGTTTTTCTAGTCTTACTTAATATTTTAAAGTTTTTCTTCTCTTTTTGCCGAAACTCCATTCTATTTTAAACCTTATCTCCTCTTCCATTTGTCTATAAATCAAAGACAAAAAATTAGCGGAGGATGTATGAAAAAAGTGAATATGTTTTTTTTAATCACAGCAATTTTTACAATGGCTTTACAAGCGCAAACAGCAACACCTAAAATAAATCAAACACAAAAACAGCAGCAGGTAAGAATCAAACAGGGAGCAAAAAGTGGAGAACTAACACCTCTTGAAACCCGGAAGCTTGAAAAACAACAATTGAAGATTCAGCACGCAAAGAAAGTGGCGAAATCGGATGGAGTTGTAACCAAACGCGAACGCCGTCACATATTAAATGAACAAAAACACGCAAGTAAAAACATTTATAGAAAAAAACACAACAATATTGTTAAATAGAACCATCAAAAGTCCCCATACAAAACCCCTCGGATCCATCCTTTCGTAGCCGGAGGATGGATTCTTTTTTTTTAGAACTAAGCCGGTAATTTGCACCACAATTCAATTAAAATTACTTTTGTTAAGAATTTTTGTCCGGAATACTAGGAACAAAACCAATCGCACAATTTTAAGAAGTAATTCATAAAGTGAAAATAACCGCCGATAATTTTTCAACAATTAGGTAAATGTTATGAAACTACAGTACAAGTTTTTTCTTCTGCTTTTTAGTTTATTATTCGTTACAAATTTTGTCACGGCACAAGAGAATGATGTAATAGCAATAAAGAATGAAATTAATAAATGGATGAGGGCTTACAACCAGAAAGATTTAAATAACTCAGTTGCAATTCTTGCAGATGATTATATCGGATTATACTACGGACACCCCGACCAAACATCAAAAACGATTAGGGACGAGAACGAATCGGTATTTAAAAATAAATTTCTAAAAGCTACTCTAAGTATGGAAGCCGACGAAATAGTTACAAGCGGCGATCTAGCATATGTCAACATTAAACAGAAATGGGCATTTAAGCCGTCAATTTCAAAAACTCCGCAGATTGCCTATGAAAAAGGGATTTTAATTTTTAAAAAACAAAGTGATGGTAAATGGAAAATAATTCGTTCATCTACTTTTCCTGTAAATGCTCCGAAATAAACTAAATAAAAATATTTCTTATTTTTTGTAAAACACAAAAAGGGCAGAATGACCCGCGCAGAAAACTTATCAAATGAACTGTACAATTCTATTTTTGGAGAGCCGTGGTACGGTTCTTCTGCTATTAGTATTTTACAAGACATTTCCGTTGAACAAGCATTTCAAAAACCTATTTCTTCAGCACATAATATTATCGAATTAACGCTTCACATCGCCGCATGGACAGAAGAAACGCTTAGCCGCTTCAATGGAAACAAGCCATCTGAACCCCAAATAGGCGATTGGCACGTTCCAGAAAATTACACCGCAGAATATTGGAAGACCGTTAAACAAAACTTGTTTGACGCCACAAATAAATTGATTTCGGTTGTTCAAATATTTCCAGAAGAGAAGCTGGATAACATTGTAGGCGGGGAAAGAAATGTTTCGCTTGGCACTGGTGTTTCTTTTTGAGGGATTAATTTCGGGGCTTGTTCAACACAATGCATATCATTTAGGACAAATTTCTTTGCTTAAAAAGTCTCTTTAATAAAGCAACAATGGGCAAGTTTAAGCGTCTATTTGTTGCACCACGGCACAATAAATGTTTCCGGGTAGCGTTAATTGTATTGACAAAACCAAAGGATAAGCTTTTATTTCAATTACCAAACTAAAGATGAGGGGCAACATGCCGCATAGGATTGTCTTATCAATTTTATTTTTTCTCTTTTTCTCAACTACATTCTCATTTGCACAAAACGAAAAATCACTTACAAAGGAAAACGCCCCAAATCTTTTTATTGATTGCAACTACTGCGACATTAATTTCATAAAAGAACAAATACCGGTTGTTAATTATGTGCGCGACAGAAAAGATGCAGATATTCATGTTCTTTATACTTCACAGAATACCGGTTCGGGTGGAACAAGCTATATTCTACTTTTTATAGGCGTCAATAAATTTGC
>JAKAMS010000298.1 GCA_021812745.1 Bacteroidota bacterium
AATCCGACTGCTGTTTCTACCGAGTATCTTTCATCCAAATATTCTTCAGCAAAACGCAAAAAGTTTTTCTGATATTTCCTTGGAATAAATACTCCATAAAATGCCCGGGCAATTTCTAATAGTTTGTTCATAACAATTCCTTTTATTTCTAATCTTATTATCGAAAAGTTTCTATAATTTTAGAGAGGTTAAAATCAAATTCATTGGAAAAAATATGAACATTACCGAAGTCAGAAAATTATTCCCTCATTTAGAAACTGATCAAATTTATTTCAATCATGCCGCGAAAGGACCATGGTCTTCTCTGGTCTTGAGCCGTATAAATGAATACGCACAGCAGCGGAGCGGCGATAATATTGACAATTATCAATCCTTTCTGAAGTGGGACTGCAGCGCAAAAGAAAAACTTGGAAAGATAATTGGAACAACGGCAAACCGGCTTGCTTGGGTTGATAATGTATCAAACGGGATAAATATATTAGCTCAAGGTCTGGATTTGAAAGTGGGTGATAGAATTATTTTGAATGATATTGAATTTCCGTCAAACGTATACCCATTTCTGAATTTACAAAAGCAAGGTGTAGAAATTGACCTGATAAAATCACGCAATGGAATAGTTGATTTTGAGGATATCGAGAAAGCCATTACACCAAGGACAAAATTAATTTCGATAAGTCTAGTTCAATTTCTTTCCGGTTACCGTGCGGATGTGGACGCAATAGGGGAATTGTGTAAGAGGCATGGAATTATTTTTAGTGTAGATGCAATTCAAGGTGCTGGTGTGGTTCAAATAGATGTGAACAAATCTAAAATAGATTTTCTCTCCGGCGGGACACAAAAATGGCTGATGAGCAGTCAAGGGTTGTCTTATATCTATCTAACCGAGGAATTACAAAACCGGATTAATCAAAAAAATGTCGGCTGGACTTCAGTTAATAATGCTTGGAATCTTCTTGATTATGAGCTCACACTAAAATCAAGTGCGGAGCGCTTTCAAAACGGAACTGTAAATGCTCTTGGTGTTGCGATTTTTGATTCTATGCTGGATCTATTCCTCAATTTCGAAATGCAGAATGTTGAAAATAAAATATTGGCTAACACAAATTTCTTTATAGAAAAATTATCTCAGATTGGAATCAAAACCATTTTAGAAAATGTAACCGAAAGAAACAGAGCCGGGATAATAACTTTTATGCATGAAGATGCAAAAAGAATTTATGATGAATTAGAGAAGAGAAAAATATATTCAGCGGTACGTGAAGGGATGATACGGTTTTCACCTCATTTTTATAATACAAACGAAGAGATTGAAAAGGTCGTTAAAGAGTTAGGAAAAATTATCGAGGGTAGATAAAAAACTAGGGAGAAGAGCCAGACCCAGGTTGGGGGGAGACCTAAGCCCAGCCGCAACTCCCTAAACTTTATTGCTCTGGATTATAACTTAATTCAATTTTTATGTGAAAATCTGCACCGCTGAACATCGTATATTTAACTTCTCCGATGGTGCATTTGTAATCTTCACCAACCATATCACTTACAACTTTCGAAATAGCATTCTCTAAAGAACCAACACTAACCGCTTTCAATTTGTTCTTCAAAAGCTTATCAACATCAATCGTTTTTTCTTGTTCTTTAGGCATTTCCGATTACCTTCTTGGTCTTTATACGCCAACTCTTTTCAATCACTACACACAAATATAACTATCCTCGTATAAATTTCAAGAGTTCATCGGTTTTTTTTTGCATTAATTTTTCGTCTTTTTTAGACTCAACATTTAATCTAAGAAGCGGCTCTGTATTGCTCATTCTGACGTTAAAACGCCAGTCTGAGTACTCAATGCTTACACCGTCTAATTCATCCAATATCCCGTCCGAATATTTTTCTTTCAATTTTTCGATCATTAAACCCGGTTCCGGAATGGTTGAATTAATTTCTCCTGAACATGGATAAGATTTTATCATTTCTCCTACGAGGTCGGAAAGTTTTGACTTTTCATGTGACATTAATTGAAGAATCAGTACAAATGGAATAAGTCCGCTATCGGAATAAAAATTATCACGGAAATAATGATGAGCCGACATTTCTCCGCCATAGATTGAATTAACTTCTCTCATTTTCTGCTTTATGAAGGCGTGACCGCTTTTAGAAACTACTGCTTCACCACCTGCTTTTGTAACCACATCAACAGTATTCCAGATGAGACGCGGATCGTGAACAATTTTTTCTCCCGGATTTAATTTTAGAATTGATTTGGCAAGCAAACCAACAATATAATATCCTTCAATAAAACTTCCACGCTCATCAAAAAAGAAGCATCTATCGTAATCGCCATCCCACGCAACGCCAAGATCGGCGCCATATTTATTAATTGCGTCAATAGTTGGCTGACGGTTTTCGGGAAGCAGAGGATTTGGCACTCCATTCGGAAAATTTGAATCCGGTTCATGAAAAACTTTTATCATTTTAATTGGCAAATATTTTTCAAGTGCGTCAAGAGCAGGTCCTACACATCCGTTGCCTGCATTCACAACCACTTTATACGGTTGAATTTTCTTTGCATCAAAAAATTGTGTTACCTTAGAAATAAATTCGTTCATAATATCTTTTTGAATTACTTTTCCTTTTATAGCAGCCATCTCCCCGAGTTCATTATTCAAAACCATTTTTTCAATTACTTCTAAACCTGAATCGTAACCCATCGGCACAGAACCTTTTTTTACAAATTTCAAACCATTGTATTCCGGCGGATTGTGGCTTGCGGTTATCATTACGCCGCCATCGGCATTAAGGAATGGCGTGCCGAAATAGATCATCTCGGTTCCGCACATTCCTAAATCAATGACATCACATCCGGCGTCGTTTATACCTTTTGATAATGCCTCGGAAAGTTCAGGTGAAGACTCCCTAACATCTCTTCCAATCACAATTGATTTCGCATTCAAATATTTTACAATTGTACGTCCAATTTTATATGCGAGATCTGTGTTCAATTCGTCTGGTACTTTACCTCTAATATCATATGCTTTAAAAGACTGAATTTTGCCCATCATTTTCTCCAAAAATTTTCTAGAACTTTTTTTAACGAGCAAATTTAATCAAATCAGAAGGATTTACTAACCTGATAGGATTAATTTTTGCATCGAAATGAATTAGTTGCCGGATTATATTTACAGCGTTTTTCTTAGAGGAGGTTGATATCGAATCAGTATCTACGGATTTGCAAAAATTTACATCTTGTAGCAATTCAAATTGTAATTCAATTTTTCCGATCGGGTTGAAGGATAAATATTTAGATACAGATTTCCTTTGTTCCGATTGCGTCAAGAGGTTAAATACCCATCATATAGTTCAGTGCAGCAACTGTCATGCGGTTGTAAATTTCTTTTCTCTTGAAGGGTCTGAAGAGCCGGGAGTCTTCTATACTCGAAAGTGTCATCTATGCAATGGCACATTTGAGGATGAAAGGAGAATTCAACCGTTTATGTATCCGGAGATTTTTATGTAATTCAACAAGCAGTTTATCATCCCTCCAAATAATGATTTAAATAATTCTTCTTCCGGGAACTTATAAAGACACATCTACGTTATAACATTAAAAGTTGCAACATATATTATAACTCGTAATAAATAGGAGGTTCAAATGGCAAAATTTCGTTTTGCTGCAATTCTAGCACTAATTAGTCTAATGACTATAAATGCACAAACAAAGTGGACTGTAGATAAAGCTCATTCCAAAGTTCAATTTACAGTTACTCATCTTATAATTTCTGAAGTGACCGGAGAATTCAAATCTTTTGATGCAACTGTTGAATCGTCTAAAGATGATTTTAGTGATGCTAAGATTGATTTCACCGCAGATGTTAACAGTATCAGCACTGATAATGATGCGCGTGATAAGCATCTTAAATCAGATGATTTTTTCAACGCCGAAAAATTTCCAAAACTGACATTCAAAGGAAAATCTTTTAAAAAAGTAAGCGGCAAGAATTACAAACTTGTTGGCGATCTTACAATCCGAGACGTAACAAAAGAAGTAACTCTCGATGTTGTCTATAATGGTTCTGTAAAAGATCCGT
>JAKAMS010000299.1 GCA_021812745.1 Bacteroidota bacterium
TAACATTTGTGTGTTTTTTTTCCTTTACTTTATAAATCATTAACTGTGCCACGAATTATTCTAAAATATTCTTGCTGTGCAATTTGAAGCAGCTATAATTAAAAACAAACACTAATTATTTACAGTTATTGAAACAATCGCATTCGGTCCAACTACCATTGTTACTCCAACTACGGTAGAGCCGTCTTTTCCTATTTCAGTACCAAGACCAACCAAAGTTACCGATTGTGCAGCTATTGTGGCTGTTACGGCAGTACTCATATTTGGTGTCTGTAACAAACCCGGTGGAATTGTCCAGCCGGTAAATGAATTAGATCCGCCGGTTAAAATTGCTGCTTTCCTATAATATTGTTGTGCCGTTAAAGCAACGTTTGTTAGTTCTGTAATTACTGCTTCCCGGTTAGATTCCATTGCGCTCGCATTAAATACGCTGATGGCAACAACAATTGCAAGAACAATAACAATAACACCGAGTGCAATTAATAATAATTGTTGTTGACCCACAAACATCTCCAAGAAAACTATAGCTGGTAATTTTTTCCGTTTAATTCTACTTTAGAATTACGATTACACTCCAACAGAGTCAATATTCAGACCAATTTTGGAGTACCAGAATTTTCACATTTTCTTCGAAAATAATATAAAAAACAAAAGGATTAATGCAAAGGAAATTTTTCCATAACTTGGATAGGAATATCTCTTGGGTAGAACTTACCTGTAAATTAGGGGAGACACAATTCTCTCTAGAATAAGCTATTTGATTCTTATGTGGAGCTCGGTTAATTGTGAGTCATCAACTGTAGAAGGTGATTCATCCATCAAAGAGATACCGCTTGAAGTTTTGGGAAATGCAATCACATCCCTAATAGACGTCCTTCCGGCAAACAGCATAGCTAACCGGTCAAATCCAAATGCTATTCCTCCATGAGGAGGAGCGCCATATTTAAATGCACCCATCAAAAACCCGAACTTCTCCTGGGCTTCTTCATCGCCAATTCCCAATGTTTTAAACATCTTTGATTGCAAAGCAGAATCGTGAATTCGAATACTTCCACCTGCGATTTCATTTCCATTCATTACCAAATCATATGCACGCGCTTTAACATTTGACGGATCTGTATCCATTAGAGGAATATCTTCTACCCGGGGCGAAGTAAAGGGATGATGCATTGCATATAACCGTTTTGTTTCTTCATCCCACTCGAATAAAGGAAAATCCGTAACCCATAGTAGAGATGGCTTTGCATCGGGTAATATTAAGTTCATTCGCTTAGCCATTTCCAAACGAAGTGCGCCCATTAATGAGAGTGTTTTAAGTTTAGGACCAGTGAGAATAAATAAAAGATCACCTGGTTTAGCATTCATTTTCTTAATTAAATTTTCTTTTTCTTCACCAGATAAAAATTTTGAGATTGGCGCTTCAAGTTCATTTTCTTTTACTCGCATCCAGATTAAACCACCCGCACCAAGTTTTTTAACAAAATCGGTAAGAACATCCAATTGATTTCTAGTATAGTCCCCGCATCCTTTTGCAAGCAATGCTGTTATAATTCCGTTGTTCGCCGCAGAATCTTTGAAAACTCTGAATTCAGATTTTGTAAAAACATCATTTAGTGTAACCATTTCAAGCGCAAAACGAAGGTCCGGTTTATCGCTGCCATATTTTTCCATAGCTTCACTAAAACTTAAGCGAGGAATTGGAGAAACTATTTCTTGGTCAAGAATTTCTTTGAAAAAGTTTTTCATCAATCCTTCAACTATTTCAAATATATCTTCAACATCAACAAAAGACATTTCTACGTCTATCTGCGTAAATTCGTATTGTCGGTCTGCGCGTAAATCTTCATCTCTAAAACATTTTACAATTTGAAAATATCTGTCAATTCCGGCAACCATTAAAATTTGTTTGTAAGTCTGGGGGGATTGCGGTAGAGCATAAAATTTTCCTTTATGCATACGGCTCGGGACTAAAAAATCGCGCGCACCTTCCGGTGTACTTTTCATTAAAATTGGAGTTTCAACTTCAACAAAGCCATTTGCATCAAAGTATTTTCTTGTGATCTGGTACATCTGGTGACGAAGTAAAAGATTTTTTTGCATTTCATTTCTACGAAGATCCAGATAACGATATTTTAGACGCAAATCTTCATGTGCATCAATTCCATCCTCAATAGGAAACGGCGGCGTTTCAGCTTGATTCAAAATAATCAGTTTATCCACCATAACATCAATTAGTCCGGTAGGTAGTGAAGTGTTTTCCGTCCCTTCAGGACGTTTTCTAACTTTACCCTCTATAGAAATCACATATTCACTTCGTAATTTTTTACCTTGCTCATGCGATTCTAAATTATAGTTTGGTTCAAACACAACTTGAGTTATTCCATGACGGTCGCGCATCTCAATAAAAATTACGCCGCCAAGATCACGCCGTATGGCAACCCAGCCATTTAATACAACATTTTGACCAATGTTTGTTTCTCTTAACTCACCGCATGTATGTGTTCTTTTATTAAACTTCATAAACTTAATTTCACTCCACATCTAAATTTAGTGGCAAAGATAAACATTTAGGAAGGGCTATTCAAATTAAGCTCAAAGAAGCATGTTCCAACGGCTAAACTGTCTACTCTTTAGAAGTTCATAAATGCAGATAAAATTCCAATATGATGATATGAACATTTGGCATAGAATATCATTTGCTTTTGGGAAAATTCTACCTTATTTTTTCAGTCAAAATTTAGTTATTCCCTAATTAAATAAGTATATATATGCTAGACGACTTAGATATCACAATACTAAAAAGGCTACAAGAGAACGGAAGAACAAAACGAAATGAGCTTGCAGAAGCAGTCGGTTTATCAATTCCCTCTTTAAGCGAACGTTTAAGAAAATTAGAAGAACACGGTGTGATTGAATGCTATTATACTAAATTAAACCGTCATGTGTTTGGTTATGATATCATGGCATTTGTTTCTGTAATTATGGACTCTTCAAAAAGTTATGAAAAATTTTCAGACCATGTAAAAAAGACGCATGAAATTTTGGAATGCCATTCAATTCTTGGAGAAGGTTCTCATATTCTAAAAATAGTTGTAAAAGAAACAAAAGATTTAGAAACACTTTTAAGTAAAATTCAATCATGGCCAGGAGTTACAAGAACAATAACAAGTTTTGTTTTATCCTCACTAAAAGAAACAACAAGTTTACATTTACAATCTAAAAAGGAGTTATAATGGCAAAGGCATCTTCTTCAGAGCAAAATGTTCTTGCTTTTATTAAAGCAAATAAAATTCAGTTCATTGATTTCAAGTTCATGGATTTCCCCGGGCAGTGGCAGCATTTCACTGTACCAGTAAGCCAATTTAGCGCAGATTCATTTGAAGACGGCTTTGGGTTCGATGGATCATCAATTCGCGGTTGGAAAGCAATAAATGAAAGCGATATGCTTATCATTCCAGATGCAAGTACAATGTTTTTAGATCCATTTATTAAAGCGCCAACAATATCACTAATATGCGATGTGTTCGAACCGGCTACAAAAGAAAAATATTCTCGTTGCCCAAGGAATATCGCTCAAAAAGCTGATGCTTACTTAAAATCTACCGGACTTGCTGATACAGCTTACTTTGGACCGGAAGCTGAGTTTTTTGTCTTTGATGATGTTCGTTTTGATTCGGGTCCAAACTTCTCTTTCTATTCCGTTGATTCAGTTGAAGGGAAATGGAATAGTGGTCGTGAAGAAAATCCAAACTTAGGATACAAACCAAGATTCAAAGAAGGGTACTTTCCAGTTCCCCCAACAGATCAATTGATGGATCTTCGCAATGACATGGTTTTGAACTTGGAAAATTTGGGAATTGAAGTTGAAGCACAACATCACGAAGTAGCAAGCGGCGGTCAATGCGAAATAGATATGAAGTTCAAACCACTACTTACTGCAGCAGATCAATTACTTATGTTCAAATATGTGGTTAAGAATACCGCAAAACAAAATGGCAAAACTGTTACATATATGCCCAAACCAATCTTTGGCGATAACGGAAGCGGTATGCACGTTCATACAAGTTTATGGCT
>JAKAMS010000300.1 GCA_021812745.1 Bacteroidota bacterium
GCAACTAAAGAATGAGTCTTTTTTCATCGAAGGCAAAAAGTGAAATTGAAAAACTCGTAGAAGAGAACGATGAATTAAAAAATACTCTGCATCAAGTCCTCCAAAAACATCAAAATCTTGTTGAACTAGAGAATAAACTTAACGAAGCAAGAAAAGAGTTCAACGAAATTACCAACGAAACCGAAAAATACAAGAGCGATCTGAAATCGGCAGTAATTGACCTCACTTCTAAAACAGAAGAAATTAACGCACTCAAGGAAACTATTAAATCTCTTACGGAAAAAAAATTCTCTCTTGAATCTTCCGTTAAGGAAATTGAAACCGAATCTCAGCAAAATGTTGAAAAAGTTATCTCCGAAAAACAAATAGAGATTGAGAAACTCAATGAAGATTTGAATGATCTTCATTCTTCTATAGAGAAACTTGCAAACGAAGAAAGCTCTATTAAACAGAGCATTGCAAATTTGCACACCGAAGAAGAAAAATTGCGCACAGCGTTTGATCAAACCACGGCAAATTTTGATACATCCGAACTCACAGAAAGAATTGATCAGCTTAAGCTGGAAGAGAGCAAAAAGATTGAATCAATTAAAGCATTGGACGAAAAAATTTCTCTTGCCGAAGAAATTAAATTCAATCTGGAATCATCGTTATCCGCAATTATCGGACGTCTTTCGGAAAAAGAAAAATTTTATAGCGAATTAATGGAAAAACGCGATTCAATAGGAGAGCTGCTTAGAGAAAGACAAAAAGAATTTGATGAGTTTGAATCCAGATACAATTTTACCAGAGAAACAATATCAAAACTTGAAGACGAAGTAAAAGAACTGACCATTAAAAGAAACGAACTATCCGACGAAACCAGAAATTTTGAAATTGTTAAAAATGAGTTGCAAGATAAACTGCTTCAATTAGGCAATGATGAAGAGACTTTGACCGAATCCGTAAATCAAAAACAGAAAGCAATTGAGGAACTTGAGAAGCGTAAATTTGAGATAGAAGAATCGCATCTAAAAGTCGAAAACAACTTTTCACAGGTTCTGCAAAAATTTACGGAAGAGCTGAGTTTATCCAAGAACAAACTCAGTTCTCTGCGTCAGGAAATTTTAGAAAAAGAAAAAGAGTTGTCTCACAAAGAAAAAATTCTTCTTGAGAAGACTACTCAAGTTGCAGAATATGGCGGACTTACAAAAGTGCTTCAGAAAGAACGGGCTGCAACAGAACAATTGCTTTCAAATCTAAAACAAGAATCAAGCGAGCTGAGCAATTCAGTCCTTTTTCTGAAAGACGAGTCAACCAGACAAAAACTTTTTATTCAACAGCTAAAATCGGAAACTGCTTCGCTGGAGATAAAAAAAGAATCGTTCGAAAAAGATATTAAACAGCTCTTTATACAAATCAGCGAAAACTATTCCAGCTTAAACGACAACAAACAAAAATTAGTTTTAGAAACTGCCCAAGCTACCCGCGAACTCGAAGAACTTAAAGAACAAATTGCAAATCAAAGAAATGAATTACGTCAGCTTAAGACCGAAACTGCTAATACAGAGATCAAGAAAGAAGAATATACCGCAAAGATTTCCGAACTTATTGCCATGGAGAAAAATCTCAAATTCCGCATCTTAGAAAACGAAAAGAAAATGAATAACGATGAAGGGAAGAATAAGTAGTAACTGCTATTCAACAGATATTATAAAGATGGCATGTTTTTGATTTTTTGCCGATATAAATTATCTTGTATTTAAGTAAACATAAAAATTTTCGAAAGACTTTAAGTGAAAAATATTCTTTCTAGAAATACATTATTAACACTCGTATTTTTTTATCTCATTTTATTTGCCGCCGAATCATTTCCTCAGACTAAATTGCCGGCAAAGGATACGCTTCGTTACAGAACTAATCCGAACTACATTCTTCAGCAGTCAATGTTCGACATATATAAAACTCGTCAGGCAGACATTGTTATGCTCGGCAATTCTATAACTCACGGTGCGGCGTGGAATGAATTATTGGGCAGACCAAATGTAGTTGAACGCGGAATTACCAGCGATGTTCTTTACGGTTATGAATCCAGAATAAACACCATCTACAAATTGAATCCGAAAATTGTTTTTATAATGGGCGGACTAAATGATATTTATAATTGGACTCCCGTTGAAGACATCTTTGCTGTTTATATACGCATCATATCCGGACTTAGGTCTAGAAATATTATTCCCGTGATTCAATCAACAACCTATTCCGCAAAAACTTATGCAAAAGATTGGGGCGGAACTCCGGAAGTAAATTTTGGAAGAAACCGCGAAGTGGATAAATTGAACAAACTTCTTTCTGATTACGCAAAGAAGAACAATATTGACTACCTTGATGTTAATGCGTTAACCGCCGGTAAGGATGGATTTTTGCGTCCCGAATTAAGCTGGGACGGAATTCATTTTAAGGCGGACGCTTATAAACTCTGGGCAAGAGAAGTTGAAAAAGTTTTAGCGAAACACAAATTGTAATTTTTCTTTTGGCGGTTCGGTTGATCTAAAACGAGTAAAGACTCCTTACGTGCCAGAATTTATTGGTAATTAATTTCATCAGGAAATAAATAGAAAATTCCAGGAAGGATTTTATATGCAAAGCGAAAACAAATTTAGAGAACCGCTAATAATTGTTGCCCTTACAGTTATCATCTTATACGCAATCTCTTTTGTAAAAATTGATTACACAATCACAGCTATAAATTTTAATTTGAAAAGCGTTGATATTATTTCCGATATAAGAAATGATTCTGCTGCGGAAATGCCGCCGGCTAGTAAATTAAACGCTACAACTCCCCGTGTGAACGAAGCATCTCTCGACTTCACAAATGTTTTTACTTCCGCGTTCTCTTTTTTTGATTCGGGACTTGATAAATCCGGTGATCTTTATGAGTTAGCACCTCAAGCCAAAAGCACTTCTATTACCGGGAACACAAAACAATTAAGCTATTTCTTTGATGCTCTAAAAAACGCAAAGAAGAAAACTGTACGTGTAGCGCATTTTGGCGATTCGGCAATTGAAGGCGATTTAATTACTGCGGATATACGCCAGACACTTCAGGATAAATTCGGCGGCAACGGCGTTGGCTGGCTTGGAATCACATCTCAAGATATAATGTTCCGGCAAACCACAAAGCATTCATTTTCGAATAATTGGGAATCTGCCGCACTATACACAAGCAATCCCAAAGGACTTCCTCTTGGAATAAGCGGAGAAGCATTTGTTCCAAAAGGCAACGCATGGGTTCAATATGAAACGACAACCATTCGCAGATCACTTAAAGACTTTAGCTTAGTACGTCTCTATTATGCGAACGCAAAGAGTTCAAATATTAGTTACTCGTTTGACGGCGGCGCAAAAAAAACAGTAGCACTTAAAACCGGAAGCTCTCTTCAAGAATTAGTTTTGAAACCGGAATCAAGAGCAAAATCTATCCGTATTGAATTTCCAATGGCAGACCAAGCTTATTTTTACGGAGTAAGTCTAGAAAATGAACCGGGTGTTTATGTTGATAATTTTCCTCTGCGCGGAAATACAGGCGTTGATCTTGGCTCGCTTCAAGAAGGAATTTTAAAAGAGTTCTCTAAATACCTCGATTACAAATTGATCATTCTTGAGTTTGGTTTAAACATTGCCGGATCGCGTAATACAGATTACAGCTGGTATGAAAAAGAAATGGTAAAAGTTATTAATCATTTAAAATCAGTTTTTCCTAAAACAAGTTTCTTGATGATTTCTATTCACGACCGTTCTATGAAGAAAGGATCAAACTTTGTAACCGACCCGGGAATTTTGAAACTCTTAGAAACACAGAAAAATATTGCTAAGCTTGCTGACGTTGCGATCTGGAATTTATTTGAAGCTATGGGAGGAGAAAACTCTATGCCCAATTGGGTAAATGCAAATCCGCCATTGGCATTCAAAGATTTTATTCATTTTAACGATCAAGGCGCTAAGAAAGTCGCGGATTTATTAACAGACGCATTATTGAAACTGTATAAGTAAATAATCAATTTCTGAATAAAGAAGAGTCGGCGTGAGCAAT
>JAKAMS010000301.1 GCA_021812745.1 Bacteroidota bacterium
AACATGAGCTGTGCTAAAGGCGTTAACAATTATATTCTTCGTACAGGTCCATTTAAAGGCGAAAGCGTAATTGTTGACGGACCCGAATATGAAACTGCTGCCGGCATTGCTGCAAATTCCGGAATCTTTAGTACCGATTATACAATAGAAGTAAATTTTTATTGCGATACTTACGGCATCTGCACTATTACATGGGGAACTACAGTTGCATTCTTGATGGAATGTTATGAAAACGGGATTTTAAATTTAGAAAGAACAGGCGGATTGAAGTTAAATTTCGGCAATGCCGATAACGCAATGGAAATGCTTCACCAGCTTGGGCGCGGCGAAGGATTTGGCAAAACCGCAGGACTTGGCGTGCGCAGATTAAAAAAATTATTTGCTGAGAATGGCTGGGGTGATCCTCAATTTTTACAAGACATCGGAATGGAAAACAAAGGACTTGAATACTCTCAATACATGTCTAAAGAATCGCTTGCTCAGCAAGGCGGATACGCAATGACTAACAAAGGTCCTCAGCATGATGAAGCATGGTTGATCTTTATGGATATGGTTAACAATCATATTCCTACATTCGAAGATAAAGCAGAAGCTCTTCACTACTTCCCGCTATTTAGAACATGGTTTGGTCTTGCCGGTTTTTGTAAACTTCCTTGGAACGATGTTGAACCAAAGAACAATGCAGAAACTGCCGAACCGGCTAAAGTACCGGAACATGTTGATAACTATGTTACAATTTACAAAGCTGTTACTGGCCGTCCGTTTGATAATAAAAGATTGATTGAAGACTCTGAAAGAGTTTATAACTTTCAAAGAATGTTCAATCTTAGAAGAGGTTATGGGGTTCGCAAATGGGATGCTCAGCCGTACAGAGCTGCGGGTCCGGTTACAGAAGAAGAATATTTATCGCGCCAGGAACGGTATGACGCTCAGATGAAAGATGTAATTGGAATTAATCCCGAAGGTATGTCTACTAAAGAAAAGATGGCTGTGCATAGAAAGTATCGTGAGAACAGATATGAACAACTACTTGATGCGGTTTACGAAAGAAGAGGATGGGATAAAAACGGCGTTCCCAAAATTGAGCATTTGAAAAAACTTGGAATGGATCTACCGGAATTAGTTGAGTTAAGAACCAAATACGAAAAAGGTGAATGGCATTTAAAATAATTTGGTGATAGTATTAAAAATCCCGGTGTAAGACTGAACTTGCCGAAGTCGAGCCGGGATTTTTTATCTAGCCAGATCAATTATTTTTTCCTTTATTGCGTTTACGCAATTGACAAGCGCACGAACCGGTCATTCTTTCTGAATTATCAATAACAATTGGAAGTCCTTCCCGCTCCCATTCAACTAATCCTCCAGCCAAATTTGAAAGATTAGAAAATCCCTTTTGATAGAGCAAAATGGCAGCTTCTTTGCTTTTCAAACCGCTCGTATCTGCAACTATGATTAATTTATCGATAGGTAATTTTTGATAGTCGTCTTTCAATCGGCTAAATGATATTTGAATAACTTCCGGTGAATTAAATTTTTTATACTGATTGTAATAATCTTCCCTTACATCTAGAATGATTGCGCTTTGTTGGCTCAAGTTGAATGCTTCTCGCGGGGAAATGTTTGGTATGGATCGTGCCGAGTAACTATTTTGTTTTACTTCTTCCATAATCTATGATTTACTTAGAACTATTCTTACCATAGAAAGAAGATACTAACCGCCGCTTATCATGTGAATAATTTCTACATTATCATTTTCTTGAAATGATACCGAATCAAAGTTTTCTCGTTTAACTAACTTACCGTTGATTTTTACAACAAGCCGAGTGAATGAAAATTTCTTCAGTTTCAGTAATTCAATAATGGTCAAATTCTCTTTTGTTGTTTTTAGAACTTCTTCTCTATGATTTAGAATAATCTTCATTCTACTTATCCTTACCAAGTAATAATTCAAGAACCACATTTGCCATCATGTTCGCTACTATACCCACACGCGGCGCAATTGGCGGATCGTCTTCGCTAGTTTCAGAAATATGGTCTCCGACAATGTAAAGGTTATCGTGGCGTTCAACTTTAATCAATTCGTTTCCGCCCCACCCGGCAAGTCCCGCGCCGCAAACTATCGGCTTATCTGGAAATTCTGACAATACCGTTTCAACTATCATCTCTTTCATTTCGGCTTTATCAAATGCTTCAACAATTATATCTGCGCCCTTGAAAAATTCTGTAATCTCCTTTGGCGTAAGTTTTACAATGTGCGCTTCTACTTCAATTGATTGGTCAATTCTGTAAATATTTTCTTTGAGAGTCGTGGCTTTAAAAATTCCAATTTGATCAGAAAAAAAATATTGGCGGTTAAGATTGTCCTTCTCAATTTTATCAAAATCGGCTATGATCAACTTACCAACTCCAACGCGGGCAAGCGCAACAGCAACATTTGAACCTAAGCCGCCGCATCCGGCTATGCAGACGCATTTGTTTTTTAAGCTGAGTTTTATTTGCCGGTAATTCATCATTTGCACTAATTATTTACTAAAATATAATTAAAACCCGCTCTTGCTACAAAACAGTCATTCTTTAATTGGCTCTTAACTTTTTACTTGAATTAGTTCACCCGAAAGTATTAGATTCAATTTAGAACAACAACATATTATAGACCGGAGGCAATATGAAATCCTTAAAAGATACATTAGTAACAAAAACTCTTCTAACCGTAAAATCCGGCACCAAAATTTATGATGTTGTTTGTTTGATGGCAGAACATAATATTGGACTTGTTCCTGTTCTTTCAGAAGACGGAAAATTATTGGGCGTATTCTCCGAGCGCGATTTAGTTAGACGCGTAATTGCAAAAGGACTGGACTTAAAAACTACTCTCGTCGAAGAGATCATGACGAAGGATTTGGTTCTTGCGGATGTTAGTGAATCTTACGAACAGTGCCTGCAGAAGATGAAAGACCGCGGAATAAGGCATATATTGATTATTGAAAATGAAAAATTGGCTGGAATCTTATCCATAAAAGATTTACTCGAAATGGATATCAAAGTTCACCGCGAAACAATCGAAGTTCTTCATAATTATATTTATTCAAAGTAGAAGACTTTCTAATAGCAACTTTATTTGGTGCATTATTAATTTGGCATTCAATTAGCACTCCTAATTTCAAAGACTAGTACTCTTTAAATCGGCAGTCTTGCCTAATTCATTATTCGAAAAGATGAAATCTTTATTCTATTTTTGTATTAACAAAAGATAGAGGGAATAATGATTGCAAAAATTAGGTTGCTGCTTCTAGCTTTTTTAGTTGTAACATCAACTGCAATTTCTCAAACAGAATCTCCACTCCTAAAGAAATTAAAATCGTTCAAAGAAGTTTCCGATATCACTCCGATCAAACACGACACCACTTTCAGCGAAGCTTACGAAATGATGATCACACAGCCGGTTGATCACAACAAACCTGGCGGTGTAAAATTCAAACAAAAAATTTTTCTGTCACATAAAAATAATTCTTCTCCGGTTGTGTTTGTTACCGAAGGTTATGCCGCTGGAAGCAGCCGTGCAACCGAATTGACAAAAATTTTGAATGCTAATCAAATTGTAGTTGAACACCGCTATTTCGGAAAGTCCGTCCCTAAAAAAATTGATTGGAAATATTTGAACATCAAACAGGCGGCAGCCGATCATCATCTAATCGTTCAATTATTCAAAAAAATTTACAATGGCAAATGGATTAGCACCGGAATCAGCAAAGGCGGTCAAACCACACTTTATTTTAAAAGATTTTACACGAATGATGTTGATGTCTCGGTGCCGTATGTGGCTCCGATAAATCTCTCAGCAGAAGATCCGCGGATCTATATGTTTTTAAATTCAGTAGGAACGCAAGAATGCCGGGATAAGATCATTCAATTTCAACGTGCATTTTTATCCAAACGGGAAGAGATAAAAAATTTACTTATGCGCGATGTTGAGAAAAAAAATCTTCGTCTTGCATGGGACTATGATTTTGTTCTTGAGTATATGACTTTGGAATATTCATTCGCGT
>JAKAMS010000302.1 GCA_021812745.1 Bacteroidota bacterium
ATTATTTAACTCATCCTGGCAACAAAATTCCAAGAGAATATAAAGTAAAACTTCATAAACCTTTGGAAGAGGAAGACAGACTGAAGTTAATTAAAGGGATTATTCTTGACAGAAGAAAAAGCCGTTTTATAGAAATTAAATTTATTAAAAAAGATGAACGCGACAAGGTTTTGGTTGTTGCGATAGAAGGAAGAAATCATTTCGTGAAGAATATGTTTTCTGCTCTCGGATATTTTGTTGATAGGCTGGAAAGAACAAACTACGGCGGCATTGATGTTAAAGGAATTCCGGTAGGAAGTTATAGAATATTATCTCATCGTGAAATTGAAAAAATTTATGAAGTATACGGTAAGTAAGTTATTTTTTATTTTTTTTGCTTCGTTGTCGTTTTTATCCGCACAACAAAAAGATTCTCTGGTCGAGAAGAAGTCTACACAAAATTTAAATCCTCTTGTAGAATTACGCGATCAACTTGATGATTATTTTAACGATCCGAACTTCAGCAACGCTAATTGGGGTGTGTTAGTAAAATCTTTGAAGACCGGTGAAGTTCTTTATAAAAGAAATGCAGATAAATTATTTATCCCGGCATCTAACATGAAATTATTCACAAGTGCTGCTGCGCTTCTTCTTCTTGGTCCGGATTACGTTTACGAAACCGATTTTTACGTAAACGGCGGACTTGAAAAAGGAGTATTAAAAGGAGATTTAATTATTCAAGGTTCTGGAGATCCAACAATTTCCAGCCGGTTTTATTCAGGCAATCAGATAAAAATTTTTGAGGATTGGGCAGATACACTCAAAGCAAAAGGCATCTGGGTTATAAGCGGCAATATTTTGGGTGATAATACTTTGTTCGATAATGTTGGTCTTGGGAACGGATGGACGTGGGATTATGAATCGAGTTGGTTCGAAGCGCCTTCCGGCGCGTTGAGTTTCAATGACAATTGTGTTGAAGTAAAAATAGAACCGACAGATGTTAATTTTCCTGCTAAGGTTAGCGTAATACCATTTACCAAATATATTTCTCTTGTCTCAAAAGTTATTACAGCTGATGAATCCGGTGAGTCGTCATTATCGGTTATTCGTCAAAGCGGAACGAATATAATCAATGTAACTGGAAGTATTAGAAAAGATTCTAAACCAATTACCGAACATATTTCCATTTCAGATCCGACTATGTTTTTCCTAACGGTACTTAGAGAAGTTTTTGAAAGAAAAGGAATTGTTATTCAGGGCAGAATTGGAACTATCAACAGTTCAGAGAAAAATATTATCTCCGATGATTTAACTCCACTTTATACTCATAGATCAGTTCCGTTGAAAATAATTATCAAAGAGTTAAACAAGAACAGTAATAATTTTTATGCAGAGCAATTATTAAAGACAATCGGGCTGGAAATATATAACTACGGTACGGTTGAAAATGGTGTTAAAGCTTGCAAAGAAATTTATAGCACTATGGGTATAAATCCCGAAAATATGGTAATGGCGGATGGCTCTGGATTATCGCGTTTAGACTTAGTAACTCCCCGCCAAATTATTAATCTTCTCTCTTTCATGTATAAAAATGATGAGTTCTCAAAATTTTATGAATCACTGCCAATCGGCGGAGTTGACGGAACATTGATTGACCGGATGAAGAAAACTTCGGCTGAAAATAATGTTCATGCCAAAGCGGGTTACAATAATAATGTTTCTGCGTTATCAGGTTACTTAAAAACAATTTCAGGTGAACCAATTGCATTCTCAATTATTGTAAACAATTACTTAGCGCCTTTTGCACTTGCAAATTATATTCAAGATAATGTATGTAATCGTCTTGTAAATTTTATTAGAAATTAACCATCTCAATAGAGATAAATTTGGAGGAAATTTTGGAAAACGTAAATCAAGAACAAGAATATAATTCATTGGTTCAACGCCGTCATGAAGAATTGAATGCTCTGATAGAAAAAGGTATTCAACCATTTGCCTATAATTTTGATATTAACAGTTATTCTCAGACAATTAAAAATAATTTCGAACAGTTAGAGAATAAAGATGTGAAAATTGCCGGACGGATTATGGCAATTCGCAGAATGGGAAAAGCATCTTTTGCTCACATTCAAGATAATGAAGGAAAGATACAAATCTATTTGAAGAAAGATGACGTTGGAGATTATTACGATGTTTTTAAACTTTTAGATATTGGCGATATCATAGGCGTTGAAGGATTTGTATTTAAAACAAAAACAGGAGAAATCTCTGTTCATGGAAAATCATTCATTGTTCTATCAAAGTCTATCCGTCCAATACCAATTCCCAAAGAATCAGTAGATGAACAAGGAAATAAAGTAATTCACGATCAATTTTCTGATAAAGAACTCCGTTACCGCCAGCGTTACTTAGACCTGATTCTAAATTCCGATGTCAAAGAAGTTTTTAGAATGCGTTCAAAAGTCATAACCGAAATCAGAAAATATTTAGATGATAACGGTTTGCTCGAAGTTGAGACTCCTATACTCCAGCCTTTATATGGCGGTGCTACTGCTCGTCCTTTTGTTTCTCACCATAATGCTTTGGATATTGATTTATATTTAAGAATTGCAGACGAACTTTACCTAAAGCGTTTGATTGTCGGCGGATTCGACGGCGTTTATGAGATATCCAAAGATTTTCGGAATGAAGGAATGGACAAAACTCATAACCCGGAATTCACAATGCTTGAATTGTATGTTGCCTATAAAGATTATTTCTGGATGATGGAATTTGTTGAAAATATGGTTGCCAATTTATGTAAAAATGTTTTTGGCAAAACGGAGTTTGAAATAGAAGGGAACAAAATAAATTTCAAACCGCCTTGGCAGAGAATTTCTATGGTTGATGAATTAAAGAAAAAAGTTGGTATTGATGTTTTGGCTGCTTCAAACGAAGAGCTGATTAAACTTTTAAAAACAAAAAATGTTGGTATGGAAGGCGGGGAAAGTAAAGGTAAATTGATTGATCTATTGTTTGAAGTTACTGTCCAGCCGGATTTAATCCAGCCAACATTTATTACTGATTATCCGGTTGAGTTATCTCCGCTTGCAAAAAAACATAGAAGTAGAGAAGGACTGGTAGAACGATTTGAAGGTTTTATTCTTGGAAGAGAAATTTGTAATGCATTTAGCGAGTTGAACGATCCAATTGATCAGCGCAGCCGTTTTGAAGATCAGGCAAAGATGAAAGAAGAGGGCGATGAAGAAGCTCATCAAATTGATGAAGATTTTGTACGCGCGTTGGAATACGGAATGCCGCCGACTGCCGGACTTGGAATTGGAATTGACAGATTAATTATGCTGTTAACAAATCAGCCGTCTATTCGCGATGTAATTTTGTTCCCACAAATGCGTCCGCAAAAGTAAGGATAATAATGAAAAATATTTTGAAACAACTTCCATACTTGTTGCTTTTTTTGATTCTCGGTACTTATATCGGCATCCAACTAAATAAACATTTTTCTTTCTCCGGTAATAAAAAGCAAATTGATAAATTTGGCGAGATACTCGGCTACACAGAAGATTATTACGTTGACACCGTCAACTCCAACAAATTAGTTGAAGATGCTATAAAAGGTATGTTTAGCGGACTTGACCCACACACCGTTTACATTGACAAAGAAGAGCAATCTGCCGAAGAAGAAACTTTTAGAGGGAATTTTGACGGAATTGGAGTTGAGTTTCAAATAGTGAACGATACGATAACTGTGGTTTCTCCAATTACTGGCGGACCTAGCGAATCGCTTGGAATTATTTCCGGTGATAGAATTGTGAAGATTGACGGACATTCCTGTATAGGATGGAAAAACCAAGATGTAATGAAAAAATTACGCGGTAAGAAAGGAACTTCCGTTGAACTGACTATCTTCCGACCATCCTTAAAAGTAACAACTGACTATAACGTAATCCGTGATAAAATTAATTTGTATTCCATTGATGCTTCTTTGATGATTGACAACGAAACCGGTTATATCAATCTAACTAAGTTTGCAGAAACGACTACTG
>JAKAMS010000303.1 GCA_021812745.1 Bacteroidota bacterium
ATTCAAGCATCTGTTTTATTGCCGTAAACTTACCGGTGCCGGAAAGACCGGTAATAAAAATATTATAGCCGGGACTTTTCAATTCAACGCCTAGACGCAAAGCTTTCAAAGCGCGTTCCTGACCAACTATTCCTTCAATTGGTTTTACATTTTTTGTGTTCTCGAAATCAAATACATCCGTGTCGCAAGTCCATTTTAAATCTTCTGATTTTAATTCGTTCAATGTGTGGGCTTTAAGAAGTGCCATAAATAATTTCCTAAGATTAGTTGATGGAAATCCACTTCTAAAATAATATAAAAACGAAAAAGATGTTAGGAATAGAAAAATGTGGCAGAAAGTTCTTTACAAGGAGACAAAGAAATTATTAATAGAAGAAAGCAGATATTAAAAAATTGTAATTGGCAGCTAAATAAAATTATTACTAAGTCTGAGGCCGACAAATCATTTGAATTTAATCATCATTAGTACAACTACTAAACTTTTTTGCCAAAAACACTCAAAAATGTTAAAAACATTAGTACAACTACTAATGGTTTATCTAAAAAGGTTACTTACATTTATTTACAAAAGGAACCGGATATTTTCATTATGGTTGCCGAGAATATTTTTCTTGGCAGCCGGGAGAAAATAAAACCGATTATGAATAGCAATGGAGGCAATATGACTTAGATAAAATATTTATTAGATTTTTTGTAAATCTTCTTGGTTTCTAATGCCGGGAAAGCAAACAAGCTAACTTTTTTGCTGAGGTTAAAAATGAAAAGAATTTATTTACTGTTTTTCTATATATCGTTTATCGGATACCGATTGCAAGCTCAAGAACTCGATCCTTACCAATTCTTCCCGGTTAACATTGGCGACCATTGGGAATATACACAAGCCGGACCGGATATTATTTACACGGTGTTAAGAGATTCAATAGATCAAAAAGATAGCAGCAGATTTGTATTCTTTTATGATCCGCTACCTTATTATGGTGCAAACTACCGGATAGATAAGAACCACAACGTATTTTATCTACCACAATTTGATAATTGGCTTCTTTACAAATTAGACGCAAAAGTTGGTGAATCATGGAAAGTTAAAAATGAAGACAGAGCCAAAGTATTGAATATCTTTCAGGCATACGTCTTTGGTAAATTAACCACTGTAAAAACCATTGGCTTTTTTAGATTGACTTTAGGTGATACTGTAATTACGCCGAACTCTATTTTTATGTATTGGCAGAAATTAGCATATGGTTTTGGAATGATATCACAGGAAGACGGTGCTACACAGCCATATTTATTACGAGGATGCAGAATAAACGGTATTACTTACGGAACAGTAAGTGTAGAAGAAGAAACTAAACCTATCCCTTCGGAATTTGTCCTTTACCAAAACTATCCCAATCCATTCAATCCATCATCAGTTATCAGCTATCATTTGCCGGTAGCTGAACATATTATACTAAGAGTTTTTGATATTCTCGGAAGAGAAATAGCAACCCTTGTTAACGAAGAAAAGCAGGCAGGTAAATACGAAGTGAAATTTAATGGGAGCGGATTGGTAAGCGGCATCTATTTCTATCAACTCATCACAAATAAAACAACAAGAACAATGAAAATGATTTTGCAAAAGTAGTATTCATGTTTTTCAAAAAATATTCACAAACAAAAAATGGGGCTACAAATGAAAACTTTAAAATATTCCGTAATAATTTATCTACTCATTTCCCTTCAACTCTTTGCACAAGAGTATAATTGTATAACAGTATCACTTCCCGCGGTTGCAGCACAAAACAAAGGAAGATTTCTTCCTTCAGAAGGGATCATAAATGTATTGATTGTTTTTGCAGAATTCCCTGATGACAACTACGATATTAATAATGCTAGATGGGTCAAAGGCAATGCACCACAGAATATGAACAATTGGATTGATCAAACCTGGTCTTCAAATCCTACGCAAGGTTCGTTAACGCATTATTTCAATGAAATGTCGGGAAACAAACTACACTTAATAGGAAAAGAGGTCCATGTAGTTGCGCCGCATACAAGGGATTGGTATTTAACAAATTACACAAACTATAGGAGAGGTTATATTCAAAGAGAAATTATTCAGCAGCTTGATGCAACATGGGATTTTGGTGAATTTGATAATTGGGATTTTGTTAGCGATTATATTAATAATAATACTGCAGATACTTACGTGGATATGATAATTTTTGTATGGAGAAATATTTCTGCTGATAGAAGTTATCCTACGGATGATATTAATGCCTTAGATTTTGCCAAAAATTATGGGGATTTAGGCGGCGTTGGTGATAACATGAATGAGTTTACAGTTGACGGCGGAGTAAGAAAAATAAAATGGAATTACGGTGGTTCAAATTCAATACCTTTAGGCTCCGGTGTAACAGTTAGGAATTATTTGACCGAAGATCCATTCAAGCCTGTTATACATGAATTCGCTCATTATTTAATTGGTGGAAATGAATACCATAATGGATTTGGTTTTTGGGGTATGGTTTCCGCTTGGGGAGTAAGGTCATATGTTGCTAATGCATTTGAGAGATATCGTCTGGGTTGGGTTGCAGATTCAACATCTTATACAATAAGCAATACAACAAACACATTTACAAACAGAACATTAAGCGATTTTGTAACAGGGGGAAATGCATATAGATTTGTTATTAATACTTCACAACAAGAATATTTTTTCATAGAAAATCATCAGAAGACATCATATTGGGAAAACAACGCACCGTTTTGGGGTTCACAGGGCGGAACCGTTGAGAATGGTATTTATGTAATCAGAAAAGCCGGTACACCTGATTATTATACAGACCCTTATTCTTGGTTGCAACTTATACCAGCTGATGGGCGTTTTAATTGGGAAGTAAATCAATCTGTAACCAACCCGTGGGGCTCAGGTCAATTACCTGTCTTTAAGCAAGTAGTGCCCAATAAGGCTAGCGGTTACCACGACAATCAATGGATTCCATTTAGTTATGGAGGTTTAAATAGCCCCGATGCCATTCATTTTACAGAACAAAATGGAAGCCCTGTTCAAGATGTACGTTTTCATGGTGATGGAAAGGATGCTTATAGAATGGATTACAATCAAGTGTTTTCCCCATGGAGTAATCCAAATAATCAGAGAGCTGCTAGTCAAACCACTCCATTTGGTTTTGAGATAACAAATTTTAGTAACGGCGTGTATACGTTAAACATTTATGTTAATACTTCGATAGATGCGTCTCCTTCTAAACCTCAAAATTTACATTTTACTTATGCGGATCCATACCATCCCTCATTAGGATGGGATTTAAATACTGAGAGCGATATTTCCAGTTACAGAATTTACCGCAGCTATGATAATTCTTCGTATTGGGATTTAGTCGGAACGGTTTCTCACCCGACGAATACTTTTATTGATTATGAAGTAAGCTATACAAAACCGGTTTGGGCAAAATCCGTGAAATATTATGTGGTAGCGATTGATAATACCAGTTTATCTTCTGTACCAAGTGATCAGGTTGAAACAACCGGAATAATGAATCCTCTTCCTAAGATTAATGCCGATGACTTTGCTAATGCTACAGCAGTTGAAAAAACTATTTATAATTTTGAATTGAATGAAAATTATCCCAATCCCTTCAACCCAACAACAAAAATTAGTTTTTCAATTCCACAAAAAAGTCAAATCAAACTAAAAGTGATTGATGTTCTTGGAAAAGAGATTCAAGTTCTTGCAGATGGAGTTTATGAAGCTGGTAAATTTGAAGTAAATTTTGATGCTAGTAAATTACCAAGCGGCGTTTATTTCTATAACCTCACAACAGGAACAAACTCAATCACGAAAAAGATGCTTTTGATGAAGTAAAAAGTGAGAAGTGAGACGAAAAATGAAAAAGGCGATCCTTATAGGTCGCCTTTTGTTAAATCTGTTTGTTGTGTTAAAAGACATTAACTTTGCGGTGAAAAAAATCCTCTCCACATCTGTGGGGAAGAGAGTCGTATATTTTAAAGAAAG
>JAKAMS010000304.1 GCA_021812745.1 Bacteroidota bacterium
CCAATTTCCGCCATACCATTTTGTAAACTGATCATCATTAATAACTTTTACTTTTGTGTACATTTTTGCGTGATTCAATCCGCAATATTCTGCACAAGCAATATCATAATCTCCAACTTCCTTCGGTGTGAAGTAAAGATGATGAGTCTGCCCGTAGATAATATCTTCCTTTATTCTAAATGCCGGGATATATAAACAATGATTAACATCCATTGATTTCATTTCTAAATCGATTGCGGTATTAACCGGCACATAAAGAGTATCTGTCATTTTACCGTTACCATACTTGAAAGTAAATTGCCACATCCTAGCGGTTACATCAACAACTAAAGGATTATCTGGTTTTATTCGATATTCCCTATAACTGGTATAACCGAAATAGAACATTGAAAGGACGAGAAGTGTAGGAATAACAATCCATACAACTTCAAGAAGAAGATTTCCATGAATATCTACTGGCTGATGACCTTTTTTACGATTGAACTTGAAAACGAAATAGATCATCGTTACTGTAATTCCGATCAAAAGAATTACGGAAATTGCGACAATATAAAGCATTACAAAATCAACTGATTCAACATGAGCTGTTGGAGCTGGAGACATATCAGATCCTCAACGATAAAGTATATCAAAAAATGTTAATATGAATACAATGAACAATGTAAATCCACTCAATGCAATGAAAACTTTGAAGATCGGTTCATCAAATTTTATGTGCATAAAAATATTTATTACCAATCCGGATTTAATAGCTGCTATCAAAAGCGCAATAAACAAAGTATATCTGCCTAAATTCACTCCGGCAACAGTCACCGTTATTGAAGTGAAGACAAGAAGTGACAACCAAACCAAAATGTATGTGCCGTAGCCAATATGCTGTTCTTTATTATTTGCTTCCATTAATTTCCCTCGATATAGAACCAAGAACTATTGAACTAAATAAAACAACGGGAATAAAAAGATCCAGATTAAGTCTACAAGGTGCCAGTATAAGCCGGAGTTTTCCAGCTTAACATAATTCCCTTCTGTAATTTTATTTCTTATAACAAAAACCAGCATAAACGCCAAAATGATCATTCCGATTATTACGTGAAGAGCATGAAGACCTGTCATCACAAAATACAAACCGTAGAAAAGGATTTGCCCGTTTGGTTTTGAGGTCATCTCTTTCGAACCTGGAATAATTCCATGAGAAAATTTTGTTTCCCATTCAAAAAATTTATTCACCAAAAACATAAATGCCATAACCAAAGTTAGCGAAAGCATGATGACCGATAATAATTTATTCCCTTTCTGAATAGCAGCAATGGAAATTGCAACCGTTAGGCTGCTTGTCAACAGAATTATCGTATTAAGTGTTCCAATGCTTGTGTTTAATTCCATACCGGCAATTCTAAACTGATCCGGATACTGATAACGGTAAACAGCATAAACTAAAAACAATCCCCCAAACAAAAGGACTTCTGTAAGAAGGAAAAGCCACATTCCCATTCTGGCTCCGACATCATCGCGATGTACATGGTTAACTTCTAAAACTGCATCTTGATGATCACTCATCCTTCATCTCCTTCAATTGGCTAAAATCGTACGGATCATGAGTTATTACCGGGATCACCTTAAAATTTTCCACAGGCGGGGGAGACGGTATATGCCACTCCAAAGTTACACCTCCCCATGGATTAGAAGTGGCTTTCTTTCCTCTAAAGTAAGCATGGATAAAATAACCAACGATAAAGAAAAGAGTACTGACTAAAATCCATGATCCGTAAGTCGAAATTCTTTGATATGGAGTGTACATTGGTAGATAGTCGTAATATCTTCTCGGCATCCCCAAGTATCCCATAATAAATTTCGGAAAGTAAAGCATGTTAAACCCAATGAAATAAGTTACTACTGCTATCTTTGCAAATTTTAGATTATACATCTTACCGAACATTTTAGGAAACCAGTAATGAAATGCCGCAATGAAAATTGTACCGGTACCACCGAACATTACATAATGGAAATGGGCAACTACAAAATAAGTATCGGTCAAATGAATGTCTGTTGCTAATGCTCCGAGGACCAAACCAGTTAATCCTCCAATAGAAAATAATACTATAAATGACATCACCCACAAGAACGGCGGTTGAGGATCGATCGAACCTTTATACATAGTCGCAACCCAGTTGAATATTTTTACGCCGCTGGGAAGTGCAACCAGAAAAGTCAACAATGAAAAGATCCAATTACTCGTATCGCTTTGTCCGCTTGAAAACATATGGTGCCCCCAAACAAGATAGCCGATAAAAGCTATTGCCAACGATGAATATGCAATCTGTTTATATCCGAAAATTGTTCTTCTCGCAAAAGTCGGAATAATTTCAGAAACAACACCCATAGCAGGCAAGATCATAATATAAACCGCCGGATGGGAATAGATCCAAAACATATGCTGATATAACACCGGATCACCTCCGAGTGCAGGATCGAATATTCCAACACCGAACGCTCTTTCGATAATTACAAGAAGAATTGTTATTGCTATAACCGGTGTTGCAATTATTTGGATCCATGCTGTTGCGTAAGTTGCCCATACAAATAAAGGCATTTTGAAAAACGACATACCCGGTGCACGCAATCTATGTGTTGTAGTAACGAAATTTATTCCGGTTAATATTGAAGAGAAGCCAAGAATAAATGCCGCAAAAATAGCAAGCGAAACGTTTGAACCGCTTCGTACACTGTATGGGATATAAAAAGTCCAGCCGGTATCAATAGGACCACCAGGCAAAAACAATGATGTCAAAGCGAGAATTGCACCAACTATATAAACATACCATGAGAGTAAATTCAATCTTGGGAATGCAACATCACGCGCACCGATCTGAATCGGTAAAAAGAAATTTCCAAAAATTGCCGGAATGCCAGGAATAATAAACAAGAAAATCATTATCACTCCATGAAGAGTGAATAATGAATTGTATGTTTGTGCTGAAAAGATTTTTCCGCCTGGTGAAAGAAGTTCAAGGCGCATCAATAAACCGATTATAGCTCCAACCAGAAAGAATGAAATAATTCCAAACATGTACATCAAACCAATTCTCTTATGGTCGGTTGTTAATAGCCAGGAAAGAATACCAGAGTGTTTGTTTGTGCTCTGTTCAAAAAAAGATTTTTCCGCTTTAGGAACGGGCAGATCGGTCATAGCAATAGTTCCGTTAGCCATTTATTTTAACTCCTTCGTTCTTAACTTTTTTCTTTTTGAATAACATAACTGCTAGAAAAATTCCGACACCTAAAAGTGTTATCGCACCAGAAATTCTTGTAACATTTAAAGTGTATTTTTCACCGCTCGGGTCGTAACTGAAGCACATTCTTAAAACTTTTGATATAGTCGGATTAGTTTTCCCGCTCCCCGCTTCAAGCAATGCCATTTTCATATCGAAGGGGTTAAATTCCGTACCGAATAAGTACCTGCATATTTTACCTTCAGGTGAGATAGTGATAACTGTTGCTGCGTGGATAAAATCTTTATTGGTCGGTTTATAATAAAATCCACATATATCGGTTAATTTTTTGATGCTCACACTATCGCCTGTCAAGAATACCCAATCATTCGGATCAAAATTTCTTTTAATCGTCTGTAGATAACTACGTTTCCATTTTTTTGCAATTTCGGGAGTTTCGTGACTGTCAAAACTTAGACTGATAACCTTGAAATCTTTTCCAGGTTCAAGCTGCAACTTATCGATTGTCCAAGCCAGTTCGGATTGCATTGGGCTACATAAACCGGGGCACTGATAATAGACCAACGCCAGAATTGTCGGTTGAGTAATAATATCTTTCAGGGCAACAGTCTTTCCTTCCGAAGTTTGGAACTTCAAATCCAGAGGTATCATATTGCCGAGTTTTTCGTCAATACCAACTTCAATTTTCTTTTGAGCATGCAAAGAAAATGAAATCAATAGGAATAGTGTTAGATAAAGTTTTGTGCTTTTCATATATGATCTTACATCGTTACTGTT
>JAKAMS010000305.1 GCA_021812745.1 Bacteroidota bacterium
CCTAAGCAGAAACCGAAATTAAATTCTTTGGATGAAGTTGATCCTGAATTGTTAAAGACATTTGAAAAACTAGGAATTCCCCTTGAAGAACAGAAATTTTTATCCGGCGTTGCAGTTGATGCAGTTTTCGATTCGGTTTCTGTTGCCACTACATTCAAAGAATCTTTGAATGAGAAAGGAATAATTTTCTGCTCTGTTTCCGAAGCGGTTAAAGAACATCCGGAACTTGTAAAAAAATATTTGGGCTCGGTTGTGCCTTACACAGATAATTTCTTTGCTGCTTTGAATGCTGCAGTATTTAGCGACGGCTCGTTTGTCTTCATACCAAAAGGTGTGCGTTGTCCTATGGAGCTTTCAACTTACTTCAGAATTAATACACAAGAGACTGGACAGTTTGAACGCACTCTAATCATTGCAGAAGAAGGCGCGTACGTAAGTTATCTTGAAGGATGCACCGCGCCGATTAGAGATACCAATCAATTGCACGCGGCAGTAGTTGAGTTAGTGGTGTTAGATGACGCCGAGATAAAATACTCCACAGTTCAAAATTGGTACCCCGGCGATAAAGAGGGCAAAGGAGGCATCTACAATTTTGTAACCAAGCGAGGCGCTTGCAGAGGAAAAAATTCTAAAATAAGCTGGACACAAGTTGAAACCGGTTCGGCTATAACGTGGAAATATCCAAGCTGCATTTTACAAGGAGATAATTCTGTTGGTGAATTTTATTCTGTTGCTGTTACAAATAATTTTCAGCAAGCTGATACCGGCACTAAGATGATTCATCTTGGCAAGAACACGAAAAGCACAGTTGTATCAAAAGGTATTTCTGCAGGAAGAAGCAACAACTCGTACCGAGGTTTAATAAAAATTGGAAAGAATGCTGAAGGCGCACGCAATTATACTCAGTGCGATTCCATGCTTATGGGAGACAGATGCGGTGCGCATACATTTCCTTATATAGAAGTTGAAAATGATTCGGCGAAAGTTGAACACGAGGCAACTACATCAAAGATTGGCGAAGACCAGATATTTTATTTGAATCAACGCGGTATAGCGACTGAAGATGCTGTTAATATGATTGTTAATGGTTTTTGTAAAGAAGTTTTTAAGGAATTGCCGATGGAATTTGCCGTGGAAGCACAGAAATTACTGGCAATAAGTCTTGAAGGAAGTGTCGGGTAAAGCAATTGCGAATTTATAACCTACCTGCCGGTAGGCAGGTTGACAATTTATAATTAAAGCTGATGGCTGAATGCCGACAGCTGAAATCTGAGGAAGAAAATGTTATCAATAAAAAATTTACGGGCGAATGTTGAAGGGAAAGAAATTCTTAAAGGAATCAATCTTGAAGTTAAAGCCGGAGAAGTTCACGCTATTATGGGTCCAAACGGCTCCGGAAAAAGTACGCTCGCAAATGTTCTTACCGGGAATAAAAGTTATGAAGTAACCGGCGGAGAAGTATTATTCGATGGAAAAAATCTGCTGGATTTAGATACTGAAACACGCGCACGAGAAGGAATGTTTTTGGCATTTCAATATCCCGTTGAAATTCCCGGCATAAGCAACGCAACATTTCTTAAAACCGCGCTCAATGAAATAAGAAAATATAAAGGCGAAGCGGAATTAACTCCAAAACAATTTCTTGAAAAGATTAAGGAGAAAGCGAAAATTCTTGGTTTGGATGAAACGCTTATCAGTCGTTACGTCAATGTTGGTTTTTCCGGCGGAGAAAAAAAACGTAATGAAATTTTTCAAATGCTGATGCTTGAACCAAAATTTGTTCTTCTCGATGAAACCGATTCCGGGCTTGATATTGACGCGCTCCGGATTGTTTCTGACGGCGTTAATATTTATAAAAATGGAAAGAATGCATTTCTTGTAATTACGCATTATCAAAGATTGCTTAACTACATTCAACCCGATTTTGTTCATGTGCTTTACAAAGGAAGAATAATTAAATCCGGCGGAAAAGAATTAGCTCTTGAACTGGAAGAGAAAGGTTACGATTGGATTAAGACCGAAGAAGTAGAAACTGAAAACGCGTGATTGGAGAGATAATGAGCGGCAAAGAATTTTATATAGAAAATTTTAATACGTTTCAAAAGAAATTAAACGGACAGTCAAAATCATTCTTGAATGAGATACGCAAAGAAGCGGTGAACAGATTGACCGAACTCGAATTTCCTACAAAGCGGAACGAGGAATGGAAGTACACAGATATTTCGCCGATTCTTAAACAGACTTTTGTTCCGGCTATTAATACAACAATACCAGCATTCACCAAAGATGAGATCGAAAAATTTCTCTTTCATGATTTTGATTCTCACTTATTGGTTTTTATAAACGGATTTTATTCTGAAGAGCTGAGTAAAATCAGTTTACTTCCCAAAGGAGTTATTGTAGGAAGTCTGAAAAAGATTTCAAAGGAAAATCCTGAACTTATAAACAGTTACGTTTGTAAGATTTCAAAGATTGATAACGCGTTTAGCGCGTTGAATACAGCTTACACACTTGATGGTCTTGTAGTTATTGTACCCAATGGAATAGCAGTCGAGAAACCAATTCAAGTTTTGTATCTCAACACAAGCGAAAATGAATTAGTCCTTTCACTTCCCCGGAATTTAATTGTTGCCGGAAAAAATTCACAAGTCAGTGTTATAGCAAATTATCATGGTAACGGAGATAAAATTTATTTCAGCAATATAATTACTGAAGTCTTTGCCGATGAATATGCGGTTGTTGATCTCTGCAAAGTTCAGAATGAAAATGAAAATTCATACCATATAGAAAAAATGCAGGCACAGCAAAAAAAGAATAGTCTGTTCAACCATTACAATGTAACATTCGGCGGTGCAATTGTGCGCAACGATATCAATTCTCTGCTCGACGGCGAGAATACCGAGACGCATTACTACGGTTTGTATATGGCAAACGGAAAACAGCACGTTGATAATCATACATTCATTGATCATGCAAAACCGAACTGTATGAGCAATGAACTATATAAAGGAATACTTGACGACAATTCGCGCGGCGTTTTCAACGGAAAAATTATTGTCCGTCAAGATGCACAAAAGACAAACGCGTATCAGCAGAATAAAACAATTCTGCTCTCAAAGTCGGCAACCATTGATACAAAACCTCAGCTTGAAATTTTTGCCGATGATGTTAAATGCTCTCACGGAGCAACAGTAGGGCATCTTGATGAGACTTCAGAGTTTTACATCCGCTCGCGCGGTGTGCCGCAAGAGCTGGCTAAATCAATGTTGATTAGAGCATTTGCAAATGATGTGATTGAGACGATAAAAATTGAACCGTTGAAAGAACAGATCAATCATATGATATTTGATCATCTGCATAGAGTTGAAATTGAGAATCAATAATATAGATTCCGGCTTTCGCCGGAATGACATATCATTAATTGTCATGCCGGACTTGATCCGGCATCCATAGGGTGAAAAGTGATAACTACAATTCCCGAAGTAAAAAGAAAGTTTGACGTTGAAGAGATTCGAAGCGATTTCCCGATTCTGAAACGGATGGTGAACGGCAAACCGCTTGTTTATCTAGACAATGCTGCAACATCGCAGAAGCCGCAAGCGGTTATTGACGCTTTGACGCAATACTACACTTTTGATAACGCGAATATTCACCGCGGTCTTTACTTCTTAAGCGAACTTGCAACCGAGCAATACGAAACCGCTCGTCTTAAAGTGAAAGAATTAATTAATGCAATGAGCGTTTCGGAAATTGTATTTGTACGCGGTGCTACCGAAGCAATTAATCTTGTAGCGTCATCACTTTGCAGAGCAAAACATTTTAATGATGGCGATGAAATTCTAATCTCATATATGGAACATCATTCTAATATTGTTCCATGGCAGTTGATGTGCGGAAGAAAAAAGACAAATCTGAAAGTAATTCCGATAAATGACGCCGGCGAACTTGATATGGATGCTTTCGGAAAAATGAT
>JAKAMS010000306.1 GCA_021812745.1 Bacteroidota bacterium
ATGAGCTGGCGCGGTGTTGAAGGCGGTATTGCAGCAGCTAAATCAAAACACAATGTTGTTATGAGTCCCGGTGCGTATTGTTACTTCGATCATTATCAAGGATTGAGCGGAGAGCCAAAAGCATTTGGCGGTTATACCAGTTTAGAAAAAGTTTATTCATATGAACCAATACCAGACTCTTTGAATGCGGAAGAATCCAAATATATTTTGGGCGCACAGGCAAATATTTGGACCGAGTATATAGAAACCGGCGATCATGTTGAGTATATGCTTCTTCCAAGATTACTCGCTTTAAGTGAAGTAGTGTGGTCGCCAAAAGAATCGAGAAACTATAACGACTTCTCCAAAAGAATAATAAAACATTACGATATTCTTTCCAGAAAAAATTACAACTACAGAGTACCAACTCCTTTTCCGGAAAGCGGCGAATTGATTGCTTCAAAAAACCAAAAGATTAGCATGTCTAAGTCAATCAATAATTCGGCGATTTATTTTACAAAGGATGGAACGGAACCGACTACTGCATCATTAAAATATTTGCGACCACTAATCATCAATAAACCAACATTGCTCAAAGCGAAAACTTTTTTGAAAAATGGAAAAACCAGCGTTACTTCTTCTGTAATGATAAGCTTTATTGACTCAACCGTTAATGGACTCAACTACAAATATTACGAGGGCAATTGGTCAACAATCCCAAATTTTGACTCTTTGACTCCGGTTAGAACCGGAAAAATTTATAAAATCTCTTTAAGCGACATCAAACCCAGAGAAGATAATTTTGCTGTTTCTCTTGATGGATTCATTAAAATTGAGAAAGACGGTGATTACACTTTTTACCTCAATTCCGATGATGGAAGCAAGTTATTCTTAAATAACAGCGTGCTTATTAATAACGACGGCTTACACGGCAGCAAAGAAATTAGTGCAACAGTAAATCTTTCGGCGGGAAAATATCCGCTAAAAATTTTATACTTTGAGGGCAACGGTGATCAATCCTTAAAATTAGAATATGAAGGTCCCGGAATTAGCAGAAGAACTATTCCCGCCGGTTCTTATTTTATAAATTAATTTAATAAACATGCTTCGAATATTTTTATTGCCTAGAAGCTTTTCCAAATGGTGAACATCATGACAAAAAAAACATTTCTTATTCTTTCTTTTATTATTGCAGCAACATGTTTTGCTCAGAACAAAAAATTGATTGACTACGTTGATCCATTTATAGGAACAGGCGGACACGGGCATACATATCCCGGCGCAACACTGCCATTCGGAATGATGCAGCTTTCACCCGATACCGGAATTGAAGGGTGGGATTGGTGTTCCGGCTATCATTATTCAGATAATTCGATTATGGGTTTTAGCCACACCCACTTGAGCGGAACGGGCGCAACGGATTATGCAGATATTTTATTTATGCCGACTGTCGGTAAATTGAAATTTGAACCGGGCGATAAAGGAAAACCGGGCGATGGTTACCGTTCCCGTTTTTCTCACGAATCTGAAACCGCATCTCCGGGATATTACAGCGTTTATTTAATTGACTACAAAGTTAAAGCCGAGCTTACCGTTTCAATGCGCGCCGGCTTGCACAAATACACTTTTCCACAATCTTCAACTTCCAACATAATCATTGATTTAAAACACGGTCTTGATAATGATTGCGAGTCGAACATAAAATTTGTTGGAATGAATCGTGTGGAAGGAATGCGCAAATCTCACGGATGGGCAAAAGAACATACGGTTTATTTTGTGGCTGAATTTTCCAAACCGTTTTCAATTTACGGAACGGTATTAAATGGGAAAGTGAATGAGGGAAATGCTGAAGCTTCCGGTACAGATGTTAAAGGATATGTCAGATTTGCTACGGGAGACGGAGAAGTAATTTATGTCCGCATTGGAATTTCTGCAGTTAGCATAGATGGCGCCAGAAAAAATCTTCAAAAGGAAATTCCTTATTTTGATTTTGAAGGAGTAAAACAAAAAGCCGAAAAAATTTGGGAAAAAGAATTAAGCCGCATTCAAGTTGAAGGAAATGATGAAGACCAGAAAAGGATTTTTTACACCGCACTTTATCATACCCTGATAACACCGAACTTGTTTACCGATGTTGACCGGAAATATATTGGAATGGATAAAAAAATTCATACCGCAAAAAGTTATGATTATTACACTGTCTTTTCTTTGTGGGATACATTCCGCGCAGAGCATCCTCTTTTTACAATCATAGACCAAAAACGTGCAGGGGATTTTGTTAAAACTCTTTTAGCAAAATATAAAGAGGGCGGGCTTCTTCCGGTTTGGGAACTTGCTTCGAACGAAACGTGGTGCATGATCGGATATCATGCCGTACCCGTAATCTTTGACGCGTACATGAAAGGAATACGCGGTTTCGATACTAAGACTGCTTTGGAGGCAATGAAAACTAGCGCAGAACGTGATCAGCATGGACAAAAATTATACCGCGACCGCGGTTTTATTCCCGCCGAGAAAGAGAATGAATCTGTTTCAAAAACTCTTGAATATTCTTATGATGATTGGTGCATAGCTCAATTTGCAAAATCTATTGGCGAAGATGACGATTACGAAAAATATAATCAACGGTCTCTCTTCTATAAAAATCTATTTGACAAGTCAACAGGATTTATGCGCGGGAAAATGTCTGACGGTTCATGGATAACGCCTTTTGAACCAAAAGCAGTTACACAGCAGTACACGGAAGCTAATGCTTATCAATACAACTTCTTTGTTCCTCAAGATATAAAAGGATTGATAGAGCTTCACGGCGGCAACGAAAATTTTGTGAAGAAGCTTGACGGACTCTTTGAAGAATCCGACAAACTCGAAGGAAGATTTCAGCCGGATATTTCAGGATCAATCGGGCAATACGCACACGGCAACGAACCATCACATAATTTTGCTTATCTATATGATTATGCGGGCGCCCCGTGGAAAACTCAAGAACGCGTGCGTCAAATCATGAAAGATTTGTACACATCAAAGGATGATGGTCTTTGCGGTAATGACGACTGCGGACAAATGTCTGCATGGTATGTTTTTTCTGCGATGGGATTTTATCCGGTTACACCGGGTCAAAACACTTATGCAATCGGCTCGCCAACTTTTGATAAGGTTACTATCAATCTTGAAAACGGAAATAAATTTATCATAAACACTCAGAACAATTCCGAACAAAATAAATTCATTCAGATTGCATCGTTCAATGGAACCGCTTATGAAAAACCATATATCACACACGAACAGATTATGAAGGGCGGGGAAATGATTTTTGTTATGAACGAAAAGCCAAACAAAGCTTGGAGCAACAGCGATCCGGAATTGTTCTCAATGCGACCGGTTGACGAGGGAGTTTTGATGCCTTATGTTTCTTCCAACGGAGAAACATTTTATGAATCTCTTATTGTTAGTTTAAATTGCGAAACACCAAAAACAAAAATCCGCTATACTCTTGATGGAAGCGAGCCGGATTTTAGCTCACCTCTCTACGAAAAACCAATAACAATTTATCAGACAACTACCATTAAGGCGTTTTCATATACAAACAACGACGAACGCAGTTTTACTATGTCTTCTTCATTTATCAAATCTAAATATCCGCCGGCAATTTATACTACACCTTTTCATGAAAGATACAACGGCGGCGGAAGCATGGCGTTAACGGACGGACGGTTCGGCTCAACAAATTTTCAAAATGGTGAATGGCAGGGATTTGAAGGAGCCGATATGGAAGCAGTTATTGATCTCACAAAGCCAACAACAATAAAAAATTTATCAGCTGGGTTTTTGAATGATCCTAATGTTTGGATCTTTCTGCCGAGCGAAGTTGTCTTCTCTGTCTCCGATGATGGAACTAATTTTAAGCGCGTTGCCGATATTGTTAATGATATTCCAACTACTAATTCCGAACAGATGATCAAAAGATTTTCCGCAAAAGTTGATGT
>JAKAMS010000009.1 GCA_021812745.1 Bacteroidota bacterium
ACAATGCGTTGCCAAAACTTCGTGATAAAAATTTCAGAGATAAGTTCTTTCTATTTACAATATTAATTGTGGTTCTCATTCTAGCACTTCTCACAAATGGAGAGATTCTTTTCTACATCATTCTTGGAATTGTACTTTTTGGAATTCTTCGAAAGATATATTTGTTAATCATTAATAAGAAAGACGAGAACGGAAACGGGAATAAAATACCGGAGGATAAAAGTGTATAAAGCAACTGTTATCGTAAAAAGACGTCCAAAAATTTTAGATCCGGAAGGAAAAGCAGTTGAGCAAGGCGCTAAGCTTCTGGGATTCAATAATGTAAAAAAAACCCGGATTGGTAAATACATCGAGTTTTTTGTTGAGACCAATGATAAAACTGTTGCCGAAAAAGAAGTGCGTGAATACAGCGAGAAACTTCTTTCAAATCCCATTATGGAAGATTTTGAATTCACATTGGAAGAAGTGAAATGAAACCGAAATTTGGCGTTGTTGTTTTCCCCGGCTCTAATTGCGATCACGATGCCTACTTTGCTGTAAAAAAAATTTTAGGATTCCAATCTGAATTCCTCTGGCATAAAGAGAAAGATTTAAAAGGGAGTGATGTGATAATCCTTCCGGGCGGATTTTCATACGGAGATTATCTACGCACTGGCGCTATAGCCCGCTTCTCTCCTATCATGGAATCTGTGTATAAATTTGCCGAGAACGGCGGCATTGTAATTGGAATTTGCAATGGATTCCAAATCTTACTGGAATTAGGTTTACTTCCAGGCGTTATGATGAAGAACGAATCTCTAAAATTTGTTTGCAAAGATGTTTACTTGAGAATCGAAAACAATAACAACATTTTCACAAAATCAGTCCATCAAAAGGTTTTGAAAATTCCCGTTGCACATGGAGACGGCAATTATTTTGCGGATGAAACTACATTAAATGAACTAGAGGCAAACAACCAAATTTTATTACGTTATGTTTCTCCGGAAGGTAATGTCGCAGACGGATTTAACCCCAACGGTTCTTTAAATAATATTGCTGGAATAATAAACAAGAAAAAAAATGTTATGGGACTTATGCCCCATCCTGAACGCTGCTGCGACCCTATACTTGGGAACACTGACGGCGCACTGTTGTTCAAGTCAGTAGCAGAAAATTATTTAGTTAAGTAATCAGTTTATAGTAAAAATACAAAATAAAATATGAGGTCATTATGGGCAATCTTGGAGCTGGTGAGATACTTTTAATTGTGCTTGTAATTTTAATTCTTTTCGGATCGAAAAAGATTCCTGAACTTGCTCAAGGCATTGGCAAAGGCATGAGAGAGTTTAAAAAAGCTTTGAACGACGTTCAAGAAGACATTAAAATTTCTGATAAGCCCGATTCTAAAGACGAGAAAAAATAATTTTATAATCTTCTCACAATTCTTCCGGTGATTTAATTTGCTTAATTACAAAAATCACTCAGAAAAAATTTCTTTGATCAAAGAAGGGAAACTTTCTCTGCATGAGAATGTTTCCTTCTTTCTAAACAACATTAAAGAAAATTCAAATCTGAACGCATTTAATTTTGTTTTTGATGACTGCATCGAACAGACTCCATTAATCGAGCAAAAGATTAAAAACGGTTCAGCGGGTAAACTTGCCGGAATGGTAATTGCAGTTAAAGATGTTCTTGCCATTAATCAAAAGCCGTTAACTTGCTCATCCAACATTTTAAGAGATTTCATTTCAATTTACACCGCAACTGCTGTTCAAAAATTAATTGATGCAGATGCCATTATTATCGGCAAAACAAATTGCGATGAATTTGCAATGGGTTCATCTAACGAAAACTCTGCGTTCGGATCTGTATTAAATCCGGTTGATACATCACGTGTGCCCGGCGGATCTAGCGGCGGCTCTGCTGCTTCTGTAGCCGCAAATCTTTGCGATGCATCTATTGGAACAGATACGGGCGGATCAATTCGCCAACCGGCAGCCTTTTGCGGTATTTATGGATTGAAACCAACCTACGGAAGAGTTTCCCGATTTGGTTTAACTGCGTTTGCTTCTTCGTTCGATACAATTGGACCGTTTGCCAGAAATGTTGAAGACATTGCCCTTCTTCTATCTGTCATATCTGGTTATGATGAAAATGATTCTACAAGTTTTAGAACAGATGTTCCGGATTTCGTTGCTAATCTGCACTCAACAAAAAAAACTAAAATAGGTTTACCAAAAGAATATTTTGCAAAGGGATTAAATGAAGAGATCCATAATGCGATTTTTGAAAAAGTAGAATTCTTGAAAAGACAAGGATTTGAGATTTCCGAAATTGAACTCCCCCACACCGAATATTCAATAGCGGCTTATTACATCTTAACGACAGCAGAAGCATCATCAAATCTGGCGCGCTTTGATGGCGCCCGTTATGGATTCAGATCTAAAGAAGAGAATAATTTACTTAACATGTATGTTAATTCCCGCTCGGAAGGTTTTGGCAATGAAGTAAAGAGAAGAATTATGCTTGGCACTTACGTGCTGTCATCCGGTTATTATGATGCATACTACCGCAAAGCTCAAAAAGTACGCCGATTGTTAAAAGAAGATTTTGATAAAGCATTTGGAAAAGTTGATCTTATTCTTACGCCTACAACTCCAACAACTGCATTTAAGATTGGAGAAAAAACAAGCGATCCTCTTGAAATGTATCTTGGCGATATATACACCACTTCTGCCAACCTAGCAGGTATTCCGGGAATAAATATTCCAATAGGCAAGGATAAGCAAGGTCTACCAATTGGAATGCAAGTAATGGCAAATCAGTTTGATGAGCTAAGTTTACTTCAATTCAGTCAAATTTTTGATAGGTAATATTCCTTAACCTTTCTTAATTTTGGCCAGTCAATTTTTAGAATCAATTATCAAGGAAAAAACATGAGTATACTACTCGACAAAAAAACACGCGTGGTTGTTCAAGGAATTACCGGCGGTGAAGGTTCATTTCACACAAAACAAATGATCGAATACGGCACAAACGTTGTTGCAGGCGTAACACCTGGTAAAGGTGGTCAAAAGTTTGAAGACACAAACGTTCCGATATTTAATACTCTTGCCGATGCAGTTAAAGCTACAAAAGCAGAAGCGTCTGCAATATTTGTTCCACCATCCTTTGCCGCAGATGCAATTTTAGAAGCAGCTAATGCAGGAATTAAATTGGTAGTCTGCATTACAGAAGGAATTCCTACTAAAGATATGGTTGCAGTTTATAATCTTATAAAAGAAAAAAATGTTCGTTTGGTTGGTCCAAATTGTCCCGGCGTAATTTCACCAGGTAAAGCAAAAATTGGTATCATGCCCGGCTTCATACACAAACAAGGAAAAATTGGCGTTGTATCACGCAGCGGCACTTTAACTTACGAAGCGGTAAAACAATTAACCGATTTAGGAATTGGTCAATCAACTTGCGTTGGTATCGGAGGCGACCCAATCATTGGCTCACGTTTTATTGATGTCATTAAATTGTTCAACGAAGATCCCGGTACAGAAGGAATTATTATGATCGGTGAAATCGGCGGAAGCGCTGAGGAAGAAGCGGCAGATTTTATTAAAAAGAATGTCAAAAAACCTGTTGTTGGGTTTATCGCAGGAAGAACAGCACCTCCAGGACGACGTATGGGACATGCAGGCGCAATAATTTCTGGCGGAAAAGGAACAGCCGCAGAAAAAATGGCTGCAATGAAAAAAGCAGGAATTCATGTTGTTGAAAGTCCCGCTGAGATTGGAATTACAATGAAGAAAGCTTTAGAAAAAGGGAAGAAAAAAATTGTAAAGAAAATATCGAATAAGAAAAAAACAGTGAAGCTAGTTGCAAAAAAGAAAGTATTACAAAAGAAAAAAACATCTAAGAAAAAATAACAGCGTAATTAATAAAGGAGTTATAGATTGAACAACAAAACACTTGCGATTCTTAAACCAGATTGTGTTAAGAAAAATTTAATTGGCAAAGTTATCACACAAATTCAAAGTGCCGGCTTTAAGGTAAGCGCGTTGAAGATGGTCAAACTTACTGATGATTCAGCAAAAGGATTTTACGAAATACACAAGGAACGCCCTTTCTTCAATGACCTTATAGCTTATATGACTTCCGGTCCATGTGTCCCTATTGCTCTAGAGAAAGAGAACGCTGTTGAAGACTTTCGAAAGCTTATTGGAGCTACAGACCCAACTAAAGCTGCGGAAGGAACGATAAGAAAATTGTATGCTGATAGCATTCAGGAAAATATTGTACATGGTTCAGATTCGGACGAAAACGCAGCAAAAGAAATTTTACATTTCTTCTCGCGCAAAGAACTTCTTGATATAAACGGTTTCTAATTTTTTACACTCTCCCCTTCTTTAAGGGGAGTTTTTTAATCACATAGAGAGAATTAAATGACAAACAAATTTTTTAAAATAGTCTCAGTCCTTCTTGCTCTTACAATTGTAATTGGCTGCGGTAAAAAAGAAACTATACCAAACGCCGCTTCAATCAATGTTAATAACCTCAAAAGCATTGATATGGGCGGACAAAAAATATTATTGAAATATAAATTCAAGAAAGACGAAAAACTGCGTTATAAATTAACAACAATTTCAAATTCCATTCAGACTATCAAAGTAGATTCTTTAATGAAATCGAATTCCGACCAGTCTCTTACTTACGTTTTCGATATTGAAGTAGTTGATGTTGACAAGGATAACGTTGCAGAACTCGATGTAACAATTTCTTCTATCAATTTCAGCGGAGATGCAAATGGACAGAAATTGAATTACAACTCCACCGCAAAATTATCTAAAGAAGAGAAAGATAAATTTGCGGAGTTTGAGACTATTGTTAACTCGCCATACCGCGTTCGTGTAAACCAGAGAGGTGAAATATTGGAAGTTACACGAATTGATAAGATGGCAGATAAGATGATCTCGCTTAAACCGGAAATGCAAAAAATTACTGCAGAGCAGAAAACAACTCTTATAAAGAATATTGGCGAAGGAGAAATAAAACCTAAGACACAACTTCTTTTTAGAGAATTAACCGCAAACGAAGTAGCAAAAGATTCATCTTGGCAAACGACTTCAGCCGCAACTTTAGCTGTATTCCAGGTAGAAACAAATTCCGTTTTTAAAGTGGAAGATTTTGTAAAAGCCGGTGAAGATAAAATTGCAAAATTGAGCGCTACACTTACATCTAAATCTACCGGAAACAAAAAAGGCACACAGGAAGGAATGAATTATGTTTTTGATGATCCTAAAGTTACCGGCAACGGAATTATTTTATTCGATGTAGATAAAGGTATTATGATTAAAAGCGAAACCTCAACAAACGTAGAAATGGGTGTTACTGTTGATGGGAAAGACGCAACTCAAAAGATGAGGCACTCAATTAGAAAAGATTTATCAATTAATAAAAATATTGTTGAGCTATTGTAGAATAAATATTTGTAGCACAGGTTATTAATCTGTGCTACTTTTTTTAATTCCTACAACCACTTTAGACCCTTCAACTGCCTTCACAATAATTTCAGAATCATGATTAATGTAATCGCCTTCCGTAACAACATCAATTCGTTCTCCATTAATCATTGCTGTACCTGCAGGACGCAATGTTGTTAACGCAGTTCCCTCTGCGCCAATCAGATGATCAAATGACGGTCTTGTTGCGTATCCGGATTTACTAGCAATGTTGTCTTGAAGTATAAGTCTGTTCCAAATTGTTGATTTAGGCAAAAATTTTGAGAGAAGGAAAATAAATATTGCAGACAAGACGAATACAGATGCTAGCTGAACTATGGCAACAGAAAGAGTTGAATAGTCGGTCATACCGAAATCGGAAACTAATCCGGAGAATAAACCGGCAATCATTAATATTATTCCTAGTATTCCTACAATTCCAAATCCCGGAATAACAAAAATCTCCAGCAGTAAAAGAACAACTCCAAGAATAAAAATTACAATTTCAATTGCCGATGCAAGTTGAAGAATATACCCAGATCCAAAAAAAAGTGCGAGAGCAATAACTGCTACTGTTCCGGGCAAACCCCAAACTCCCATTTTAATTTCGGTGAATATTCCGAGCATGCCAATAAGAATCAGCAAAGAGGAAATTATAGGATTATTTAAGAACGCAACAAATTTTTCCGCCCAGTTAGGGGTAACATTAACTTCCTCAGAATTTTCAAGTCCAAATGCTTTTTTCGCTGCATCCATACTTGTTAAAACAGTATCTGCCATTTTATATTTTACCGCTTCTTCAGAAGTAAGTGTAATGAGTTTTTTATCGTCGTCATTCAAATCTGCAACAACAATAGATTCGTCAACCATGCCTTGAGCAATATCGGTACGTCTTCCATTCTTTTCAGCAGTAGCACGCATCTCGGAACGCATGTACGATTGGTATTTCTCTGATTGCTTTTGTCCGGATTGATCTACTACAGTAGAAGCGCCAATGGAAGCGCCCGGTACCATTACAATCTTTTCGCATGAAAGAGCAATTAAAGCGCCGGCAGAGATGGCGCGTTTGTCAATGAAAGCAATCGTTTTAACTTTGCTGTTGAGAATAGCGTCTTTAATTTGAGTTGCGGCATCAACTCTTCCTCCAAAAGTATTGATACGGAAGATTATTGCCTTGGCATCATTTTTTGTCGCTTCATCAACAACTCTAGTTACATAAGGCGCAAGACCGAGATCAATTTCTCCTTCAATATCCGCAATGTAAACTTTTGAGTGTTGGGCTAGAATATTAATGAAAAGTGAAAAACTTATAAATAAGAAGAGTAATCGTTTTACCATATTAGTCCTCCGGACAATAATCCTTTGAGACATGAAAATTTTCTATCAACTACTTACTGAAAAAGAAGAACTATTTCAACACATCTTATTAACGGCGTAAAAAAGCATAATTCAAAATTTTGTATACCAATTTAGCTGCAACAAAATTCGATGACGGATGAAATTTGTTCGGCGCTAATTCAACAACATCAAATCCAACAATATTTTTTTCTTGTCCGACAATTTTCAATAAATTCATGGTTTCATCCCAGAACAGGCCGCCTGGCTCCGGTGTTCCGGTTGCCGGCATGAATGACGGGTCAAAGCCGTCAACATCAAATGTAATGTAAACATTCTCTTTCAAATTTTTTACAACAAGTTCCTGCCAATTGTCGCCATACATTCCCATCTTAATTTCGCGTGTGTAAAATGTTTTAATCTTTTTTTCTTTCCGGAATTCTGATTCATCTTTACACTGCGCACGAATTCCTACTTGGACAATATCCGGATTAAATTCGGCAACGCGCGCCATTACGCTTGCGTGAGAATATTTAGATCCTTCGTAGCTTTCGCGCAAGTCCGAATGAGCGTCAAACTGTAGAATTGAAAGATTTGGGAAACGTTCATGATACGCCATAATAGGTGCTGTTGATAATGAATGTTCCCCTCCCAATGTTACAACGAACTTTCCGGCGTCAATATGTTTTGCAACTTCTTTGTGAATCTTATCAAGAGATTTTTCGATGGAAAGTTTTTGAAGATTAAGCGGTTCAAGAGTGCAAATTCCTTTTTCAAAACAGAGCTCACTATTTTGTTCTTCATCATAAAACTCGACATAGTGAGATGCTTCCAATATTTCTTCCGGACCTTTGGCTGTTCCTTTTCCATAGCTAACTGTTTTTTCTAACGGCGCGGAAATAATTACAATTTCTGAATCATTGTAATTGGAATATTCTTTTTCTATGGCAAGAAAATTTTTCTTGATGCCGAGTTCCTTCATTTTTCCCTCAAATAAAACTCAATTAAAAAAAACAAATCAAAATAATTGTTGTTGTCATACTGAACTTGATTCAGGATCTAATCGTAATTTGGATCAGATTGCTTTTTAGAGCCGGGTCTAGCCCGGCATAACAATAATGTTGAAAACAGAAAGAAAGAAAAGAGCTAAATTATTTTTTATCGCCGTTATCTTTAATTACAGCTGCTATTGCGGTACGTTCAAATTTGATTTTCACATTGTTGCCTACATCTACTAGAACTGTTTTATCTTCGAGTCCGGCAATTGAACCGTGCATTCCACCTGTAAGAACAACTTTATCTCCTTTTTGAACAGCTTCTAACATTGCTTTCTGTTCTTTAGCTCTTTTTTGCTGTGGACGGATAATCATAAAATAAAAAATAGCGAAGATTGCACCGAACATAATCAGTGTGCTTATCATTGAACCGCCGCCGCCCTGTCCGTCTGGTGTTGGTGCCATTGCTAATAAGATTTCCATTTACTACTCCTCTTTTGTTTGTACGTTTATTGAAATTATTTTTGAATAACTATTTTTCCATTCCATAAAACTTCCGTCTAAAATTCTTTTGCGTGCTTCCCTAACCAGGTCTAGATAAAATGTTAAGTTGTGAATTGTCGCAAGTTCAAGCGCTAGTACTTCTTTTGCGTTAAAAAGATGACGCAAATAAGCTCTCGAAAAATTTTTACAAGTGTAGCATCTGCAATTAGAATCAAGCGGTGTAAAATCATCCTTATAAGCAGCATTTCGCATTGAAACGATGCCTTGTGAAGTAAACAAATATGCATTGCGGGCATTGCGTGTCGGCATTACACAATCAAACATATCAACACCGCGCGAAATTGCTTCTAAAATATTTTCCGGTCTGCCAACCCCCATTAAATATCTTGGTTTATTCTCCGGGATAAAATCAGTTGTAAAATCAACCAAGTCATACATTGTTTCAGCCGGCTCGCCTACGGCAAGTCCTCCGATAGAATATCCGTCAAAATCTAAATTAACAAGATCCTTTGCGGATGATTCACGCAAATCTTTATAAACACTTCCTTGAATGATTCCGAATAAATATTGAGGAATTCCATACAAAGGTTCGGTTTCTTCAAAAGCATTTTTGTTCAGAACAGCCCACTCCGAAGTCAGCTCTTTCGATTTTTTCGCGTAATCGTATTCGCACGGATAAGGAGTACACTCATCAAGAGGCATCATAATATCAGAACCGATACTCCGCTGAATCTCAATTACTTTTTTCGGAGAGAAAAAATGTGCCGAGCCATCAAGATGAGAACGGAACTCAACGCCGTCTTTTTTCAACTTACGCAAATCGGAAAGACTGTAAACTTGAAATCCGCCGCTGTCTGTAAGAATAGGACGATCCCAATTCATAAAACGGTGAAGCCCGCCTGCCTGCTCAAGAATTTTTGTGCCTGGTCTTAAATAAAGGTGATAAGTATTTGAAAGAACAATTTCCGCATTTACTTCAGATTCTAATGCTCTCTGAGTTATCGCTTTTACTGTGCCTTGAGTTCCAACAGGCATAAAAATAGGAGTTTTAACAACTCCATGCCCGGTTACGAACTCACCTACCCGTGCCTTGGAATTTTTGTCTTTATAATTAATGGAGAATTTTAACAATATACTTCTTCTAAATTTGGTGCGAAAGATAAAGGAAAATTGGAACATCTTCCATCAAAGAAGAGAATTGAACCGCTAATGATTGATTAGTTCGAAACTCAATTTCATCCTTGTTCAGATTTACCATGCCAGCTGATAATACCGCCTTTGAGATTGTAAACATTTTCAAATCCCATTTGTTTCATCAAGTTGCAAGCATTTTTACTTCTAACACCGGAACGGCAATAAACAAGGTAAGTTTTATCACGTTCTAATTTTTCAATTTTCCGGGGAAAATCCGATTCATAAATATCAATCAGGACTGAATTTGGAATTCTCTTTTCAAAGTTTTCCTCTTTAGTCCTAACATCTAATACAATTACATTATTCTGGTTGATCATATTTTCGAATACAGAGTTATCTATGTCGAGAGGATCTTCCTTTTTAAATAAAAGCGATGAAAAGATGTTCATAATTTTTCCGAGGTTTTCTTTGGTAACAACTGGATTTGTAAATTAATTCACTCTTGAGGTTCTTGTTCGACGGTTAATTTCAGCAAGTCAATTTTTGTATTGCTCGATTTCAGAATCATAATTGTAAGATTATCTATCTTAAATGTTTCTCCCTTTTTGGGAATCCTACCAATTTTGAAAGTTACAAACCCGGCAATCGTTTCGTAATCTCCTTCCGCTATTTTGAAATCCAGTTCTTCATTCAGATAATCAATTTCAACTTTTCCGCTTAGCAGGTAAGAGTTAGCTTCAATTTTTCTGGCAACTTTTTCATTCACATCATCATACTCATCGCGGATTTCTCCGAACAGTTCTTCAATTAAGTCCTCTACTGTAAGTATTCCCGCAGTACCGCCGAATTCGTCCACCACAACAGCAAAAGAAAATTGCTTGTCCAGAAATTCATTAAGCATTTCCATACTTTTTTTTGTTTCAGGAACAAATGAAACTTCTCTGAGGACTGATTTCAAATCCTTTGGCAGCTTAAAAATATCCTTTGTAAAGATTGTCCCTTTTATGTTATCAAGATTTTCATCATATACAACAATTTTCGAATACCCGGATTCGATAAAAGTATTGAGTACTTCTTCCATTGAACTGCTTATTTCAACACCAACAATATCAGTACGCGGAGTCATTGCTTCGTAAACCCGCTGCTCTCTAATGTCCATTACTTTGTTGATAATATCGGATTGTTCTTCGTCCATCTTTCCGGCTTCTGAACTCTCTTCAAAGAGATTTTGCAGATCTTCTTTATCAAAGATGTGCATAATTTTTTCTTCTTCTTTTCGATTTGTTCTGCTCAATACAGTAGAAATGGTAGAAATTATTTTTACGAACGGATACATTATAATTGTTAGAACACGCAGCGGAATAGCCGCAAACATTACCAGCCGGTCTGCGGCTTCTCTTCCAAAATATTTTGGGATTAACTCACCGAATACAAGTAATAGCGCCGTGGTGATCAAAAGTATTGTGAATTCTTCCATGCCAAAAATTTTAAGTAAGAAAATTGAGCTCAGCGAAGCAAACGTAATATTTACAATATTGTTAGAAATAAGTATTGATGAAAAAAAGAGATCCGGATTTTTCATAAAATAGTGGGCATTCTTTGCAGATAAATTATTTTTTCTGGCACGTATTTCAACCTTAATTTTGTTGGCAACAACAAATGCGATTTCGGATGCAGAAAAAAACGCACTTATCACCAAAAGTAAAAACAATATTAAAAGATCATTGGTCATCATCTAGCTCAGAAAATGGTCCATATTTTATAAAAATAAATTATGAATAAAGCCGAGGCGACGTAAAATATTAGATTTATAATCATCGGCGGATCGGTTAATATCACTTCAATCACATTCTCGCCTTTGTCTTTTTTATAGGCGAGATACATGTATCTAAAAATGCCAAATATCACAAACATTGTTGTGAAGATTAACCTCTCTGTACCAAATTTTTCCACAGTTTTATCGGCAACAGAATATAATGCGTAACTGAGGATTACTCCACTTCCCGTCATAGCTGCTATTTGATCTATAAAACTGAGCGAATAATCTTTTAGAACCGATCTCTGTTCTTCTGCATCCGGACTGTTTGCAATTTCCACACGCCGTTTCATCACAGCCAGAAAAAGACTTAGAAACATAGTAGTAAGTATTAACCATTTGGAAATATAAACGGATATCAAAAGACCGCCTCCAATTACCCGCAACATAAATCCGGAAGCGATGCAAAAAATATCTACAATTACTATCTCTTTAAGGAACACCGTATAAAGGATATTGATTAGGACATATACCCACACAATAATTACAAAAGCAAGATTCATTTTAAATGAGATTAGAACAAGAAGGAGATAAAGAAAAGCTCCAAATGCCAGTGCGTGCTTGCGGGGAATTTTTCCGCTCGCAATTGGGCGGTCCTTTTTGTGCGGATGCAGAGCATCTTTCGGTGCATCAAAAAAATCATTTATTACATAAACCGCGCTCGATGCTATTGAAAATGTTGCAAATCCTAAAACAGTAAGATAGAATGTATTTGCATCGAAGAGAAGTTTTGCAAAAACCGCCGGCACAAACACAAAAAAATTCTTTGGCCAGCTTGTTATCCGCAACAGTTTTAAATAACTGTTAATCCTAGAAAACAGCTGATTCTTCATAGATACCAAAATGTTGTTTTAATTCGTCAACCATCTCGCCAAGAGTAACATAATTATTTGCGGCTTGCACAAAAACGGGCATTAAATTTCGTCCGTCTCGCGCAGCAGCACCAATCTCTTCTAAACTTTTTTCAACCGCTTCTTGATTACGGCTTTGCTTTAATTCCGCAAGACGTTTTCTCTGACGCTCTTCAACATCAGGAGAGATTTGAAGAATCGGTATATCAACTATTTCATTCTCTTCAACAAAATCGTTAATGCCTACAATTATTTTTTCTTTTCTTTCAAATTCTTTTTGATAGCGGTAAGCCGAGTCTGCAATTTCTTTTTGGAAATATCCATGTTCTATAGCCTGAACAACACCACCGAGCGAATCAATTTCGGAGAATATTCTTTCCGCTTCCGCTTCCATTATATTGGTGAGTGATTCTACAAAGTAGCTTCCTCCTAAAGGATCAACTGTGTTTATAACTCCGGTTTCATAAGCTAATAGCTGTTGAGTTCGTAAAGCAATTTTAACCGCTTTCTCACTTGGAAGAGCGAGAGTTTCATCCATAGAATTTGTATGAAGCGATTGCGTTCCGCCGAGAACGGCAGCCATTGCCTGAAATGCCGTACGTACAATATTATTTTCCGGCTGTTGGGCTGTTAATGTGCATCCCGCAGTTTGTGTATGAAAACGTAACCACCATGAGCGTGGATTTTTTGCGCCGTATTTTTCTCTAAGTCTTTTTGCATAAATTCTTCTCGCCGCACGGTACTTTGCAATCTCTTCAAAAAAATCTAAATGCGAATTGAAGAAAAATGAAAGCCGCGGTGCGAATGAATCTATATCCATTCCTCTTTCCAGACATGCTTCTATATATGCAAATCCATCTGCTAACGTGTAAGCTAATTCCTGTGCTGCGGTTGAACCAGCTTCCCTAATATGATATCCGCTGATAGAAACCGGGTTCCATTGAGTTACTTCATTTGTGCAGTACTCAATCATATCGGTAATGATTCGCATTGAAGGACGAGGAGGAAAAATAAATTCCTTCTGCGCGATATATTCTTTTAGAATATCATTCTGGAGAGTTCCCCGGAGTTTGTCAAAACTTACTCCTTGCTTTTGTGCGACAGCAAGGTAAAATGCAAATATCATTGCAGCCGGAGAATTTATTGTCATCGAAGTAGAAACTTTATCCAAGGGAATTCCATCAAATAAAATTTCCATATCTTGAAGCGAAGAGATTGCCACACCGCAAATTCCTACTTCACCTTGACTCAATGGCGCATCTGCATCCCATCCCATCAATGTTGGAAGATCAAACGCTACAGATAAACCGGTCTGACCGTGTCCTAATAAATATTTGAATCTCTCATTAGTATCTTCCGGTGTTCCGAATCCTGCAAATTGCCGCATTGTCCAGACTCTTCCTCTGTAACCGGTCGGATGAATTCCGCGTGTGAATGGATATTCACCCGGGAAATTTATATCATTTAAATAATTTTGACCGGATATATCATCGGGTGTATAAAGCGGATTAATAGGTTCACCGGAAACCGTGGTAAACTTAGCTCCGGTTGCTTCTGACTTTGCAAGTTTATTTTCGTATGACTTTTTTGCTTTCTTATAATCTTCTGAAAACATTAATTCCTCAATTCTCTTTGAAAAGTGAAATAAAATATTTGATCTATTTATTGTTGCTTGATTTTCTTTCGTACAGTTTGACCAGCAGCAACAAGAACTTTTGGGACATAGTCTGTTTTTTTCTTCTCTGTAAAAAGTTTAATCGTTTGGCGGTCTTTCCCAATTTGCTCACCGAATAAATTAGAAATATCCACAACAGCACCATGCTCTATAAATACTTCGTAGAATTTGTCATAATTGTCACCCCAGTAAATCATTGCACAAGCCATTGGAGCACCTTTTCCGCTGTCTTTCCCGTTTTCAAGGAAACGAAGCCGAGTATCATACAGGAAACAAATTGCTCTCGCTTTGGTGAAAATATATTTTTTCCAATGCGCTGTATTGGCAGCAATTGGAACAAGGGCTAATACTTCTGAATTATATTCTTCGTAGGCATCAGCACATTTTGCTAACCAATTTTTAATTGTTGTTCCTCTTTCCTTGTCAATACCGTAAGGTGGATTCACATAGATTGTCGGATAATCCCAGCTCTCTTTTAATCCGTCATGCTTTGGTAAAATGTATTCTACTTTTGCATTTACAATCGAATATTCATTAGAGCATGGGTCCAAATCTATGTACCCACCAAAAACTTCTTTCACAGCATTCACATATTTGTGCGGAGTACCCCAACTTTGACTTAAAGTATTTATATTTCTTCCTGCGCTCATGTTAGAATCTCAGTCCAGTCTTTGTTTTTTAATTCCCTTAACTCATTTTTCAAAGTAGATAATTTTTTCTTCTTGGGTGAAATGATGTTGAACCAACTCTCAATAGTATTAATGTTTTCACGGAAATAATCCAATAAAATTCTGTCTGCTTCAATGTTCATCTGAACTTTAGTGAATTGATTTTTCTTTTTTGTAGCTGTGTAGCTTGAAATAAACGCATCCCTTATTGGGACATATTTCTTTAGTGGTTTGAAAAGTAATTTCTCAATGAACTCCGCAAGTCCTTTGTCTGTAAGGAAAAGTAACCAGTCATAAGATTGTGCAAGAACTTTTAGCTCTTTGTTTTGATTGTCAGATGTGAACCAGTTACCGTGATTACTCACTACTCCCACTGTCATTATAAAACGTCTCAATAATTCTTTGTCACTGGAGTAAACTACTTCTTCCATCAAATCAACAAATGGCTTAATAATATACGAACCATCACTTTTGTAGATGATACCATACATTTCGCCAGATTCATTTCTGATTTTTTGAAGTGAGGATGCTGTACGTGCAACATAAGCACCTTGCTTTGCTTTTTCAATTGTTTGAGGTCCTTTGCTCATACCTTCTTCTACACCAACTCTCTTGCATTCAAAAACAGAATATGGTTTTCTACTTTGTTCGTAAATATGCAATTCGAATTTAGTACCTCTGCTTTCTTTGATACTACATAATAGGAAAGAATTTTTTGAGGTCGCAATAGTACACGCGTTACGAAGTACACCATTGCTTAAAAGTTGATTTGGTTTTATTTCAAATCCTGTCAAATCATATTCTTGTTGTTCGAGTGCTTTAAAGATTCTGTTGGCGGTAATAGATTTGCCTATTTTATCAATCTTCAAAAACGAACTGCGAACAATTGGGTGAAGCGAAAATTCAACATTATGTGTAATGTCGGGATTACCATATTCTTCAAGCCCCCTTTCAATAGAAATTTGGTTATTCAATCCCCACGTCTTTAAGAGATAATAAGTAATGATTTCGACTATAGTTCCAAGGGCTCTGCCTGCTGCTTTTTTTGAGTCTTTTGCATAATGAAAAACATTTTCAACTAATGCTTTCTGAAGTTTGTCTACCGATTCGTATGCCATTTTTTACCTTTTTGCAAAAAAGATAGTTTATAAAAAATAGTTGCCCACAAAATAAAACTACAGTATTGACCTCTATTCTCACTCTCAAATATTCAAAAAATACAAAAGCTGTCAAGTTCTTCCAAATCTCTTATCAAACTCTTCAAGCGGTATTTTAATCACAATCGGTCTGCCATGCGGACAAACATACGGCATTGAAGTAGCAAATAGTTTATCTACAAGAATCCGCATTTCATTTTCGGTAAGCTTATCGCCGGCTTTAATTGCGGCTTTGCATGAATACGATTTAGCAAGATTATCTCTTTTCTCAAGCTGGCTGAGCTGTTCGTTTTTTCTGTACTCGTGAAGAATGTCTAACAATGTTTCAACTTCATGTTCAACTTTTACATCCGATGGAATGCCGACAATAACCAGAACATTTTTAGTCTGGAATTTTAATTCGAAACCTAGATTGGTTAAGTACGGTTCCAAATCTTTTGCAAGTTGATAATCAGCCGGGTCCAAATTTACTTTCTGCGGAAAGAGAAGATGCTGTGCAAACGGGATGTTCGCCTCGAATGACTGCATTGCCAATTCGTACAAGATACGTTCATGCGCAACGTGAGAATCAATTATCATCAATCCGCTTTTGATCTGTGTTAAAATATATTTGTTGTGAAGCAGTACAAGAAAAGGAGCTTCCATATGCTGCATTGTGCCGCTTTCATGATAAACTTCCGTAGTCTGTCTCTCATCGAACGGTGTTGTTACTTGCGCGCCCGGTGCGGCAGTCTTTATTTCTCTATTCAGATCATCGAACAAACGGTCAACTTCATCTTCACTTAAAATGGAAGGTTTATTATGCTGATTATTTGTCTGCTGTGAAAACGGTCTGTCTGTAAAATCGTTACGGTCTGTTTGACTGAAATTCTGAAAACGTAACGATTCTCTTTCGGTTGGAGTGCCGCTGAATGTTATACTCGGAACAAGATCAAAACTGCCGATAGTTTTTTTTATTACTGCCTGTACAAAAGAATATATCTCTTTCTCGTCGTCGAACTTCACTTCCAATTTAGAAGGGTGAACATTCACATCAACTTTCTTCTGGTCAATTTTCATAAAGAGAACAAAAAAAGGATAATCCCCTTTTTCTAAAACATTTTCGAAAGCTGTAAACACTGCGTGATTAACAATTTTGCTCTGCACATATCTTTTGTTCAGAAAAAAGTATTGTTCCCCTTTGCTTCTTCGTAAATATGCCGGTTTAGTTACAAATCCGCTCAACGATATATAATCGGTTACCTCTTTCACTTCAATAGTTGCGTCAAGAATATTATCCGCAAAAACCAATTTCATTCTTTCTTGAATTGTGGATTTTGGAAAATCGAATACTACTTCGTCATCGTTGTAAAATTTGAATCCGATTTCCGGGTGGCTTAAAGAAATCTTCTTAAATGTTTCTATTATATGCTTCAGTTCTGTTTGATTGCTTTTCAAAAAATTACGGCGAGCAGGAACGTTATAAAAAAGATTCTTCACAGAAATTGATGTTCCTTTTGAGAATGAACCTTTTTCTTTCGTTATGACCGAATTGTCATCAATCTTTATAAATGTACCAAGTTCTTGGTCTCTTCTTTCTGTCTTTAATTCAAAGATACTAACAGCCGCTATCGAAGCGAGCGCTTCACCGCGGAAGCCGAATGTGCCAATCGCTTCAAGATCGTCAATTGTTTCAATCTTACTCGTCGCATGCCTCTGGATTGATAATTCCGCATCATCTTCATTCATCCCTTCGCCGTCATCTGCAACTTGTATCAAAGTTTTGCCCGCGCCTTTGATCATCACATCAATATTCTGAGCGCCGGCGTCAATTGCGTTCTCAACCAATTCTTTTACAACAGATTCCGGACGGTTTACAACTTCTCCGGCGGCAATTTTATTTGCCAGGTTTTCCGGCAGTATTTTAATTTTCTTAGCCAATCATTCCCTTCTTTCTATTTTCTTACTTACTAATATAATGATGAACAATGAAATCGGCGTATAATTCATTTGATTCCAGTATCCATTTGGTTCCGTCCACTTCCGGAAAGTAAACATCCCCTTCAGTTTCAAAATTCATTTCGGAAATTATCATCTCATCAGCTTCATTGATAACTTGTTTGAATATTTCCCCGCCGCCGATGATATATACTTTTTCGTAAACGCTTGTCCTGCAAAAATCCAATGCGTGCTGAAGTGAATAGAAAATTACTACTTCGCGGAATGAAGTTTGGTAATCTTGATTCCCGGTTACGATTATATTAAGTCTTCCTTCGAGTGGTTTGCCGATTGCTTCCCATGTTTTTCTTCCCATAATTACCGGAAAGCCGATTGTATTTTTTCTGAAATGCTGAAGTTCTTCTTTAGAATGCCACGGAACAGCGCCTTCTTTACCAATAACATTATTTTTTGAGACCGCTGCAATAATGATTTTTTTCAATAATAATCTCTAAAATTAACACTAACCAATCTTTTCTGAACAGATAATTACAATAACCGACCCATCTGTATATCAGC
>JAKAMS010000307.1 GCA_021812745.1 Bacteroidota bacterium
TTAATTTTTAATTCGTGGCTTTCATCATTAATTAACAGAGTAATATTATTTTCTTTTGCTTGAATCGAAAATTTCTTCAGAATATGCTGGGCTAGTTTATGTGCTTCAAATTTTTCGAATTTTACGCGGCCTATACTGGATTCAAGTTTAGTAAGTTCTAGAATTTCATAGACAAGTTTATTCAGCCGTTCATAATCTTCTTTCATGGAAAGAACCAGTTCATTCTGCTGAGCAGTAAGTTCACCAACAATTTTATCTTCAATAATACCGAGTGCCATTCCTAACGATGTTAAAGGAGTTTTCAGTTCGTGAGAAACTTTGGCAACGAACTCGGATTTCATTCTGTCTAATTCTTGATATTTGGTAATGTCGTTGAACACAATTACCGTTCCCTTCATATCGCTTTCGGGAATTTCCAGCGACGCTGCTATTACTTTAAAATATTTTTGATTGCCGTCTCTATCCTTGACTTTCATAATGTCATCTTTCAAAAATCTCTCTTCTTGGTCCGAATATTTTTTCCCGTTATGAATATTTTTATCCGGCGAGAGAAGTTTTTGAATTATTCCAAGATCAAAAAGTTCCGGCGGAAAAGATTCGTTAAATGTTTTGTTTGATAAGATTATGTTAAAATATTCATCAACCAGCAAGACCGGTTCATTCATGCTTTCAATAATGAGCTCGGATTTTTTCTTTTCATACAAAATTTTGTTAAGATTGAGTCGTTCATATACCTGAAGTTTCTCGCTCATCTTGTTGAATTCTTCTGCCAGACTATTTATTTCATCGGCATTTTCATCAATCTCTATCCGCTCGTCGAAATGTCCCTCTGCAATATGAGTAACCGATTCACGCAGTCTTGTAATCGGTTTAACAATGTAATCGGAGAAACGCGATCCGAACGTTAAACTTATTCCTATTGCGCTGAAGAGAATGATAAGAATGGCAATTGTTGCGCTTTGCGTTATATCTTTTACGTGCGAGACTGAATTGTTCAACGACAGATGGTTAATTTCCAATATCCCGTTATTTATTTTTTTGATTGCCTGGATTTCGTTTACAAATCTTACATAGTCTGTTTTAAGCGCAGGATATTTTTCCGGTCGGTATATATTATAATCAATATTGTCTGATATGTCTTTAAGAAACTTCTGGTACTCTACATTAAGCGAGTCTAAAATGTTTTTTTCCTCTTTAGTAATAACAGATACACGCGCTCTGTCATACCAGAAATAAAAGTCGTCTCTGTTTTTTTGGAATAGTCTTTCTCCGCGTTCAAAATTTTGATTGTACATTATAACAATTGCTTGGAGCTGTTCATCTAACGTTCTTCCGATATTATCTGCGGCAATAATACTTGTATAATTTTCCTGCATTGTTTTTTTTATAGACTCGTTCAGGTAATAAAAATTGTAAATACTCCAGAGCGTTGCAAAGAACATAATAAGCAGAATGACTGTAAAGCCGAGAAGAATTTTACTGCGGAGACTTGTTGTGTATAAATTTATCATGAATTCAAGAACTATTTAATTTCCATATATAAAATAGCTGATTGCTTTGCTTAAATAAACATCTTTTTATTAATTTGGTTTTGTCGGCTTGACGGCAATCAGCCGCGTGGGTGTAATTTAGAACAACAAAATGTTCATGTTTTTAATTGAATCCGCATAATCTGTATTCTATCTTTTCAAAAAGAAATTTTCATTAAATGGAAGTTCCATGAAAACTCACTCAAAATATTTTTTCATTTATTTCCTTTTTACAATCAATCTCTTTGCTCAATTCGGTTCACAAGATTCCGGCGGCAAGCTTTCTCCCTTTCAAGCATGCTACGATGTTAAATTCTACGATATTAATCTCTCAATTGATTTGAAAGAAAAAGCAATTGGCGGAAGTGTTACTATGAGAGCTGAAGCTGTTAATGATTTTAATAAAATTTTAGTTGACCTTGACGGCAGATATCTAATTGACGCGGTTCAATCAACTACAAAAGATAAGAAAGAAATTGACTTGAATTATTCACATGACAGCAACAAAGTCTGGATCAATTTTCCTCAGACAATAAAGCGGGGCGAAACATTCACAACAAAAATTACTTACGCCGGAATTCCGCGTATTGCCCAAAAACCGCCGTGGGATGACGGACTTGTTCTTGCAAAAACAAAGGACGGAAAAGATTGGGCAACTTTAACTTGTCAAGGTGGCGGAGCCGATATTTGGTGGCCGTGCAAAGATCATCCTTCCGATGAGCCGGATTCCGTTTCTCTTCATTTTACCGCGCCCGAAGATTTAGTTCTCGTTAGCAATGGAAGATTTCTCTCTTCATCGGAAAACAAAGACGGAACAAAAACATGGAACTGGTTTGTATCAACTCCAATCAATAATTACGGAGTGATATTTTATCTCGGACCATATAAACGAATTGATTATGATTACACAAGTGTAACCGGAGAAAAATTTCCATTCACAGTTTGGGTTCTACCGGAGAGTTATGAGAAAGCAAAAGAGCACGCGCCGCAATTTTTAACTCATATGAGAGTATTTGAAGAACTCATTGGACCATATCCGTTCCGTGCAGATAAATATGCTGTCGTTGAAGCTCCGCATCTCGGCATGGAACAGCAAACCGCAATTGCTTACGGATACGGCTGGAAAAATCATCCGCAATTTGCATTTGACTGGCTTCATAATCATGAATTCTCTCATGAGTGGTGGGGAAATCTTGTAACGTGTAAAGACTGGAGCGATTTCTGGATTCACGAAGGTCTGGGAACTTACATGCAGCCGCTCTATCTGGAAAAAGTTTTTGGAAAAGATGAATACTTCCGCTATATGAAAAGCATAAAACACTTTGCCAATAAAGTGCCTGTTGCGCCGCGCGGAGAAAAAACATCCGGAGAGAGTTATAGCAATGATATCTATTATAAAGGAGCCTGGATTGTTCATACTCTTAGATATTATCTTGGCGATGAAATATTTTTTAAGATTCTGAGACGATGGGCGTATCCAACCGAAGAGATGGAAAAAATTAAAGACGGCAGACAATGCAGACTTGCTACAACTGATGAGTTACTGGGAATTGCCGAAAAAATATCCGGCAAGAAATTGGGCTGGTTTTTTGAAGTGTATTTAAGACACGCTCCTTTGCCTAAATTGAATGTTATTCGAACTCAGAATAAGGTTGATTTGAACTGGGAAACCGAAAACAATCTTCCATTCTCTTTACCGGTTGATGTGGAGACCGCCGGAAAAATTTTACACATTGAGATGAACGGCGGGAAAGGTGAATTCAATTTGCCAAACGGTGCTGAATTTGTTGTTGATCCGAGCGGGTGGATTTTAATGAACTCGTCAAAGTAATTTATTTGTTTCGCATGGATTTGAATTTTAATCCATCTTACAAAATTTATTATAGAAATAATTCCAACTAACTAATAGAGAGCTTGTTATATGAACGAAACACTTATTTTATTATTAATTGGTCTTGCAGGAGGATTGATAAGCGGAGTTTTGGGAATAGGCGGCGGCATAGTTATTATTCCCATGCTTGTTGGATTTCTCGGCTATAGTCAAAAAGACGCACAGGGAACTTCGCTCGGTTTGCTGTTGCTGCCAATAGGCATTCTTGCTGTTATGAATTATTACAAAGCCGGTCATATTAATTTGAAAGCCGCCGGTATCATGGTTATAACTTTTGTTATTGGAAGTTATATATCTTCGCTCTACGCATTAACTCTTCCGGAAGGTGTTTTGAAAAAAATATTTGCCGTGTTCCTTCTTGCGTACTCAATTAAACTGTTTATGGGAAAGTAATTTTCGGGCTTCTTAAAAATCGAGGTCGTTATTCTTTCAAAACCGATTTCAAGAAAAGCAGCAATTTTTCTTGCTCTTCTGGTTACATTTCTTTGGTCAACCTCATTTATAATAATTAAGTGGGGACTCCGTGATATTCCGCC
>JAKAMS010000308.1 GCA_021812745.1 Bacteroidota bacterium
AGGATTAGATTTGTGAAAGTTCGAGTTCTTTAAGAGATCTGTTCTGATAATCGCGCGCTTTTGTTTTTCCAATTTTTTCTTGAATAGTCATTAACGCGTTTAATAAATTTTCCGGACGAGGAGGACAGCCGGCAGTGTAAACATCAACCGGAAGAAATTGATCTATACCTTGAACAACATTATATGAACGATACATTCCTCCGGAGGAAGTACAAGCTCCCATAGCAATCACCCATTTGGGATCCGGCATCTGATCGTAAATTCTTCTTACCACTTGCGCCATTTTATATGTAACCGTCCCGGCAACAATCATTAAATCACATTGCCGCGGTGTAAAACGCATAACCTCGGAGCCGAAACGTGCTATATCATATTTGGGATCTGCTGCGGCAATCATTTCAATAGCACAACAGGAAATTCCCATTGGCATTGGCCAAACAGAACTTTTGCGAGCCCATGCAATAACAGAGTCTATTGTAGTAGTAATAAAACCGTCTTGAGTGAGTTTAGCTTCTAATCCCACTTAAGTCCTCCTTTCATATAGGCATATAAAAATCCAAGTTCCAGCACAATCAAAAAGATTAACATCGGTAAGAAAGCAAAGATTCCGTGTTGAGCAAAGTGAGTCTTGAATTCAACTGCCCATGGATAAACGTAAATGACTTCAATATCAAAAATGATAAAAAGCATTGCGACAAGATAATATTTAATAGAGATTCTCTCGTGAGTTGTTCCTACCGGGTCTTTGCCGCTTTCGTAGGTCATCTGTTTAATTTTATTTGGACGCTGAGGACCAAAAAGTGTGGATGAAAAGACGACAATTCCGCCAAATATTGCGGCAACAATTATCACAAGAAAGATTGGTATATAATCAATTATCATATATTATTATAAGATTTTGGCTGGCGAAAAATAAATCAATTGTGATTAGAAAGCAAAGGAGAGATAATAAAATAGAGTAGAATTAAGGTTTTAAGCTAATTCTACTCCATATTTTGTATAAATATTATTTAAGTACTTCAGCCAGTTTCTCGGCTACAGTGTCTAAATCTTCATAACTTATTACCAAAGGCGGAAGCATACGTAAAACAGTCGTTCCAGCCGGCAGTGAAATAATTCCCTTGTTTAACAATTCAATGATCACCGGTTGAACTTTATCCTTCAATTCAATACCAATCATTAAGCCAATGATTCTTATTTCACGAATTTTAGAGAGTTGAAGTTTTTCCAATTTTTCTTTGAAATATTTTCCTTTTGCTTCAGCTTCTTCCCAAAGTTTATTCTCTGTCATAAAATCAATTGAAGCAATTCCGGCTGAACAAGCAAGAGGATTTCCGCCGAATGTTGAACCATGCTTACTTTTTTCTACTTTAATTTTATCTGAACATAGAAGTGCACCCATCGGAAAGCCGCCGGCAATTGATTTAGCAACTGTCATCATATCAGCTTCAATTCCAAGATGTTCAATGGCAAACATTTTTCCCGTACGGCAAAATCCGCTTTGTATTTCATCAATAATTAGAAAAATATTTTTCTCATCGCATAACTGTCTAACTTTTTGAAAATATTCTTTATTGCCTACGTTTATTCCACCCTCGCCTTGAACCGGTTCAAGAATAATTGCAGCGGTATCGTTATCAACCGCCTCTGCAAGCTTCTCAAAATTATTGTACGGCACAAAAGAAAATCCCGGCACAAGCGGTTCAAATCCTTCTCTGTATTCTTTCTTGTATGTAGCACTTAGCGCGCCCATTGTTCTTCCGTGAAATCCCTTCATGGCAGCAATAAATTTTGTTTTACCGGAATTCAGCCGAGCAAATTTAATTGCAGCTTCTACTGCTTCTGTACCGCTATTAGTAAGAAACGCACGTGTTAAATTTTTGGGTGCTATACCAAAAAGTTTTTCTAAGAAGAGCGCTTTCTTATCATTGTAAAAAGTATTTGGACAAGTAATGAGCGTAGCCGCTTGTTCAGAGATTGCTTGTGCAACTTTCTCGTTTCCGTGTCCTATGTTTGCGACGCTAATGCCCGCCGCCATATCAATATATTCATTACCTTGATCGTCCCACAGACGAGCGCCTTTACCTTTAACCAGCACAACTTCGCGTCTTGGGTAAACGTCAACTTCATATTTTTGAATTAACTCTTTGTAGTTTGTCATAGTATTGTAGTTCCTTTACCATTTAATGCATCTTTAATTGGGTTTTCTGTTCTGCCATCCGAAAGAATTACTGTTGTATCTCCGGCAGAGAATAATTTTCTAAGAGCAAGAATTTTTCTTTTCATCCTTCCGTCAACTTTCTGTTCCATCTCTTCAAGTTCCGCTTTAGACATTTTAGACACAAGTGAAGCTTGATCGTTTTTATCAAGAAGAAAGCCGGGGGCTTCAATTAGTGAAATAATTTTTTCTGCTTTGAATTCAGATTGAAGCAAAGCAATGATATCATCGTTCTCTGAATTAATTGCGAAATTGTTCTCATCAATCAACGGCACACTTAATACAGGAGTATAACCGTTATCCAGAAGCAGATCAAGAAGCTGTTTGTTAATGGCTTTTGGTTTTCCGGAGAAATCACGCAGCAAAAGAGTTTTACCTCCCTCGCGCACTTTAATTCCGCTGTTTCGTTTACCTTGAATAACTTTTCCATCTATTCCGGAAAGCCCTACGGCATTAATTCCATTTTGCTGACAAAGTTCTACAATGCGCTTATTTTTCAAGCCGGCGTAAGCCATCATAGCCAGATCAATTGTTTCTTCATTGCTCAACACAGAATCATATCCTGAAAGCGAAGTAACAACTTTCTTCTGGTATCCAAGTTTATTTGCCAAATCATCACGCAGAGAATTAGCTCCGTGAACAATAATAAATTTTTCTTGAAGTGTAGCGAGATCTGAAATGATTCCGTTAAGATTTATCTCCTTTCCACCGCCAATTTTTATTAAAAGCATTTATACTCCGTTATAGAATTATTCTGAACCGGCTTCCAACCATTTTCTCCTACAAAAGATTCTGAACAGACAACGAGTGAATCTTCCGACAATTTAGTATGCATCGTAAAGTAATCTGCCGCATCATTAAAATGAGAATAAATATAAGCCGCCCTTGAATCGGTCATAATTATATTCATCGCACGGATGAAACTTGATTTTTTTTTTATAATCTCAGTTCCCTTTTCCAAAGCGTCTTTGATATTTCCTTTATCAAACCGTTTTATATAGTTGAATATTTTCTCGGCTCCTATTCTTCCCTCTTCTTTTATTTTCACTCCGCTCAACTGTCCGTTAAAAACGAAAATATATTTCTCATCGTAAAACGGCATGTTGTTTTCCACTACAATCCCTTCATCTTTGAATGCGCTTCTTGCGTGAGCGATCAATCGAGTCGAGGAACCAAACCGTAAAAGATCGTCTTCCCAAATTGGGTTAACATTTTTGTAGTAGTTCCAAACACCGTTTTTCATATAAGCACAGCCCCAACCGTGCCCTTGGAATTCTTTGCTCTTCTTGGATATTTCAGAAAACTTGGATAAGTATTCAGAAACTGAAAATTCTTTTTTTGAGTTAACGTAAAGTAGTCTGCACATATTATAATCCTGAGCGAAGCGAAGGATCTCAAATAAATCGCCGAGGAGATTCTTCGTCTTTCACTCCTCAGAACGACATTGTTAAATTGGATGAAGCCCCGGGAAATTCAGCCCTGTTCTTTCATCAAAACCGTGCATTATATTAAATGCCTGCAGTGCTTGACCGGCAGCGCCTTTCATCAAATTGTCAATAGCACTAATAACTACAAGTCTATTTGAAAATTCATCTTTCTTAAATCCAATATCGCAGAAGTTTGTTCCGCTTAATAATTTCGGTTCGGGAAATCTGTAAATCCCGTCACTCTCTTTCACTATTCTTATGAACGGTTCATTAGCATATGCATCGCGGTAAATTTTCCAGA
>JAKAMS010000309.1 GCA_021812745.1 Bacteroidota bacterium
AGTGTCACAGAGAAATTGCAGATGAATATGAAAAATCAATTCACTGGATAAGAGCAAAAGTGGGAATTAGAGAAGCTCCGGTTTGTAACGACTGCCACACAGAACACAGCGTTCAAACGGTAGAGAGCAGAACAAAAGCACGAAAACTTCAACAACAAACGTGTATTATCTGTCATCAAAACCCAAAAATTGCACAAAGATTTGGTATCTCAGGCGATCAAGTTAAACAATATGAAGACAGTTATCACGGCTTAGCAATGATGCGTGGAGATAAAGACGTTGCTTTGTGTGTAGATTGCCACAGCGTTCATAAAATTTTGCCAAAGAATAATCCGGAATCATCCGTAAATCCAGCAAACATAACCGCCACTTGTAAGAAATGTCATCCAAACGCTACCGATACATTTGCAAAAAGTTATTCTCATAAAACTTTTGACAATCTCGATTCAAAAATCGAAAATTTTGTCGGCTCAATTTATTTCTGGCTTATCATTTCTGTTATTGGAGGAATGATTCTTCACAACTTGCTAATTTTTGTTTATGAGATCCGCAAAAAAAGACGGCATGAAAAGACAGAAATCAGAATACCCAGATTTACAAAGAATGAAGTTATTCAGCACTATTTACTTCTAACATCATTCATTACTTTAGCCATAACAGGATTTGCTCTTAAATATCACGCAAGTTGGTGGGCAGAATTATTGCAAACATTTGGATTGAGTGAAACAGCTCGTCAATACATTCACCGCAGTGCCGCAGTTGTTATGATTGCCAGCGGTGTATACCATATTTTCTATCTTATCTTTACTCCACGAGGAAGAGATGTTCTTTTGAATCTCATTCCAAAATTTCACGATATTACTGATGCGCGAGATAATATTCTTTATTATCTACATTTGAAAAAAGATAAACCGAAATTTGATAATTATGATTACACCGAAAAAGCTGAATACTGGGCTTTAATTTGGGGAACAATTGTTATGGGCGCAACCGGCTTTGTTTTATGGTTCCCTACTGTAGTTGGAGATTGGGCTCCAACATGGTTAATTAAAGTCAGCGAGCTCATTCATTTCTACGAAGCAATTTTAGCAACACTCGCAATTGTTGTATGGCATTGGTTCTTTGTAATCTTCCATCCGCATGAATATCCTATGAGTCTGACTTGGATAGACGGGAAAATGTCTCTTCATACTTACAGACACCACCATGAAAAACATTTTAGAAAGATTGTTCTTGAATGGAAAGAATTCAAAAGCGGTAAACGAGACATTAAAAAAGTAAGCAACTCAACAAAATTATTCGCTTCAACTTTGGAAAAGAATGGTCTTATTCCTGACTCTGTAATTCAACATGAAATTGACAATGATCCGGAATTGAGAAATTGGATTGAGGAAAAGCTTTCAATAAAAGATTAGAAATAAAGAAATATTGTTCAAAAAGCAGGTTGCCTATTAATCCTAAATGGACTATTTTAAAATAGGATTAAGAAGTTCTTTTATATAATTCAATATATTTTTAACCATTATCCAACTTATCCTAGGAGGAAAAAATGAATTACAAAACTCTAGTCCTTGCATTAGTAATTGTGGCAGCTTACCTTTTTATGCCTTCAAATACAATCGCTCAGGCAAAATATGTCGGTGCTAAAACATGCGGCATGTGCCACAAATCAGAAAAATCAGGACAGCAATTAAAAATTTGGTCAGAGAGCAAACACGCACAAGCTTACAAAACTCTCTTAACACCAAAAGCAGATGAAATTGCTATGAAGAAAGGCGGAAAAAAAGCTGTTGAAACACCAGAATGTTTGAAATGCCATGTTGGCGATAAAGCTTTAGTTGCATCAACTTTCAAAGAAGATGGCGTACAATGCGAAACATGCCATGGCGCTGGTTCAGAGTATAAATCAATGCCTGTTATGAAAAACAAAGAAGAAGCAAAGAAGAAAGGTTTAGCTTTACCAGAAGGTGAAAAATTCTGCAAGACATGCCATAACCCGGAAAGTCCATCATTCAAAGAATTCAAGTATGCTGAAATGTGGAAAAAAATCGCTCATCCAACACCTAAAGGTTAATTCTATTTTATAGAGCATAAAATGAAAAAAATATTTTTGTTGTTTCTCTATTTTAGTCTGCCGTTTATGATTTCTGCCCAGAATCTTAACGGCAGCATTTCTTCTTCATTCTATACATTCGAAAGATTTGACACATTAAAAACTTCCGACACTTTCATTAGAAACTTCGAGACTTTATCTCTGAACTTCAATTACAATAAGATTTCTGTGCGAACCAGAATGAACTTTGAAACGAATCTCAGCAACGCATTGGATAGCGATCCAAGAATGAGATTCTACAACTTATATCTTGAAGCTCGTGAAATATTCGACGTTTTTACTTTGAAATTAGGACGGCAGCCTTTATTCACACCGGTTGCCGGAGGTTTGTATGATGGAGTTAATCTAAAATTTAGATACTCCGGCATATCAATCACCGGTTTTTACGGCGGGAATGTTCCGGCTTATCAGAAATTAGAAATGACTAAAGACCTAAGCAATGATTATGTATTAGGCGGAAAATTTGAAGTAAATTTTCTCGAGCATTTTAATTTAGGATTGAGCTACATAGACAAAAATTTCAAACCGCTCGATTTTACAGCATTACGGTTAGATGCGAACCTTAATTTGATTCAAGTACTTATAGAACAAAAGTCGAATCAATATAAATTTCTCACTGCCGAAGCATCATATTTCTTAAATGAAAAAGTAAATATTGACACACGCTACGAATACGATTTGAATTTCAATACAACATCTAAATTTGAAGTCAGCGGACGTGTTCAAGCTACCGATGAATTAGGTATTGATGCTTATTATAATTACCGCGAACCGAAGATCAGATACAACTCGATCTTCTCTGTATTTGATTACGGTAATTCTCAAGAGATGGAAGGCGGAGTTGATTATAAATTAAGTAAGGATATAACCATTTTTGGAAAGTATGGAAACGTAATTTACGATGACGACAGTTCTCAAAGATTAAACATTGGGGCAACAACAACATACGGCAGCTTCAGTTACAGAAAAACATTCGGTTATGCTGGCGAACTTGATGCTGTTTCGGTATATACTGCACACACATTCGCAAATGGATTTATCACCCCGTCAGTTGGAATTGCTCTTACAAATTATAAACTATCCCCAGATTCAGATGTTAACACTATTACAAGTCTTCTTGGCGGAGTTAATTTAAGACCATGGACTTACTTATCATTTGATCTTCAAGGTCAGTATTTCAATAACAAAATTTACAAGGATGATTTCAGAATCCTGTTCAAAGTAAATTACTGGTTTAATACTAATTTCTAGAAAATTATGAAAATAAAATATTTTTACGGCGGCTTAGCTCTATCTCTAATTTTGTTCTTGACGGTTGCTGCAATTAACAAGAATGGAGACAGCAAAGAAGGAAAGACCAACAAAGATGTAATTAAATTTTCTCACAAAGTTCATAAAGATATTACTGATTGCGCCTCATGTCACACAGCAGTATCCGAGAGTACTACTCTTAATATACGACTGCTTCCGGAAAAATCTGTTTGTGCTACATGTCATGATGTTGATGACGAAAAGAATTGCAAACAGTGCCATTACGAAGATGTAAACGAACCGCTCATTCAGAAAAAGCCTGAAATGATTTTCAATCATAAATTCCATTTAACAGAAGAAAAACTGGCATGTGAATCTTGCCATAAGGGTCTGTCGGATGTGAATTACAGTTTTGAATCAGCAACTGCTTTACCTGCAATGTCGGTTTGTTATAGCTGCCATAATAACAATTCAGTTGCTACAAACGTGTGTGAATCTTGTCATATCTCAACAGTAAAATTGATTCCGCAAGATCATAAACAAGTATCGTTCTTAAAAAATCATAAATTTAATGCCGCAA
>JAKAMS010000310.1 GCA_021812745.1 Bacteroidota bacterium
GGCGAAGCACCGGATGTTGAGACAGCTGTTAGCTTGATTGATAAATTATTCTTCAACGAAAAACGTTATGATCTTGGTGATGTTGGTCGTTTTAGAATGAATGACCGTTTGAATCTGAATGTTCCTGATAACATAAAAGTTCTTACAGTTGAAGATATAGTTGCTATCATGAAAAATATCGTCAAGCTAAAAAACGGAAACGTTGCAGTTGATGATATTGACCATCTTGGCAACAGAAGAGTTCGAACAGTTGGCGAACAATTACAACAGCAGTATAATGTTGGTTTGGCTAGAATGTCGCGTACTATAAAAGAAAGAATGAATATGCGCGATAACGAAAACATGCAGCCCCAAGATTTAGTTAATGCAAGAACCATTAGCAGTGTAATCAACGCATTTTTCGGAACCAACCAGCTTTCTCAATTTATGGATCAAACAAATCCGCTTTCTGAGCTTACGCATAAGAGAAGAATTTCTGCGTTGGGACCGGGCGGTTTAACACGCGAACGCGCGGGATTTGAAGTTCGAGACGTGCATCATTCACATTACGGCCGGTTATGTCCAATTGAAACCCCGGAAGGTCCAAACATCGGTCTAATCTCTTCACTTACAATTTATGCACGTGTTAATCACTATGGATTTTTAGAAACACCATATAGAAAAGTTAAAGATGGAAGAGTTACAAACAGCGTAGATTTCTTAAGCGCTGATCAAGAAGATGAATTTATTATTGCCCAGGCAAACGCTCCTATAGATGAACAAGGAAAATTTTTAACAGAAAGAATTAAAAGCCGTGAACGCGGAGAATTTCCAATTGTTCCGGCAAGCGCACTTCATTATATGGATGTTGCGCCTGCACAAATTGTGTCTGCAGCCGCAGCGTTAATTCCATTCCTTGAACATGATGATGCTAACAGAGCTTTAATGGGATCAAACATGCAGCGTCAAGCTGTACCTCTTTTAGTTCCGCAAAATCCTATTGTCGGAACCGGCATGGAAGCAAAGATTGCCCGCGATTCCCGCTCTGTAATTATTGCTGAGGATAGTGGAATTGTGGAATACGCGGATTCTAAAAAAATAATTGTTAAGTATGATGTTGATGAAAGCGCTCCGGAAACATTAGTAAGTTTCGACGACGAAAGAAGAGTTGAGCATGTTCTCACTAAATTTTCCGGAACAAATCAAGAAACATGCTTCAATCAAAAACCGATAGTTGTTACAGGACAGAAACTTAAAAAAGGCGATATTCTAGCCGACGGTCCTGGAATTGAAAAAGGCGAGCTTGCACTTGGACGTAACGTTTCTGTTGCATTCATGCCTTGGCGAGGTTACAATTTTGAGGATGCGATTGTTCTTAGCGAACGTCTTGTTGCCGATGATGTGTTCACCTCAATCCATATAGAAGAATTTGAATTGCAGGTTCGTGAAACAAAACGCGGTGAAGAAGAACTTACACGCGATATTCCTAATGTTAGCGAAGAAGCAACTAAAGATCTTGATGAACACGGAATAGTGCGTGAAGGTGCTGAAGTTAAAGAAGGCGATATTCTAATTGGGAAAATCACTCCTAAAGGCGAGACCGATCCTACACCGGAAGAAAAATTATTGAAAGCAATCTTTGGAGACAAAGCAGGCGATGTAAAAGATGCATCTCTTAAGGCACCTCCAGGGTTAAAGGGAATTGTAATCAAAACAAGATTGTTTAGCCGCAAGAAGAAAGATGTTGAATCAAAAAAACTTGAAAAGAAATTGCTGGATAATCTTGAAGTAGAATACAAGAAACGTAAAGAAAATCATTACAATAAACTTATAACTAAACTAACACGAATCACCGAAGGTAAAACAACATCCGGAATTCGTGATTTAGATGGAAGCGTTGTATTAAGAAGCGGTACATCTATTAAAGAAGATACTTTTTCTAATCTTGAAGATGTTACAAAATTAGATTACACAAAAGAGTGGTTTGAAAGAAAAGCACCAAACGAACTGATCAAACAACTCTTTACAAATTATTTTCCTCTTCTAGCTGAGATAGAAGAAGATTATAAACGAGATAAATTAAAAATTCAGAGCGGTGATGAATTGCCTCCGGGAATCACTCAACTTGCCAAAGTTTATGTTGCCAAGAAAAGAAAAGTTTCTGTCGGTGATAAAATGGCAGGCCGTCATGGTAACAAAGGTGTTGTTGCAAAAGTTGTTCCTGTTGAAGACATGCCGCATCATGAAGATGGAACTCCGGTTGATATAGTTCTTAATCCGCTTGGTGTGCCATCACGTATGAATTTAGGTCAGTTATATGAAACAGCTCTTGGATGGGTTGGTAAAAAACTCGGAGTTAAATTCGAAACACCAATTTTTGACAGCGCACAAGTATCTGAAGTTGAGGGCTGGATAAAACAAGCCGGAATTGATGAAGGAAGCAAAACTTGGTTATACGATGGAAGAAGCGGTGAAAGATTTCACCAAAAAGTTACTTGTGGCTACATCTATATGATGAAACTGGGTCACATGGTTGACGATAAGATTCATGCCCGTTCAATTGGACCATACTCGCTTATCACACAGCAACCTCTAGGCGGTAAAGCTCAGTTTGGCGGACAGAGATTTGGAGAAATGGAAGTTTGGGCTTTGGAAGGTTATGGCGCTGCACATATTCTTCAAGAAGTGTTAACAGTGAAGAGTGACGATGTTCAAGGCAGAGCTAAAGCTTACGAAGCAATTGTAAAAGGTGAAAATATACCAACACCAAATATTCCTGAGGCTTTCAATGTTCTTATTAAAGAACTTCAAGGTCTCGCTCTCGATATAAAAATTAAATAATCAACCAAGAGTTTGATTAAAGGAGTATGACAATGCGATTTAAACCGCAAGAAAATAAAATCAAATTGATTGAAAGTCTTACAATTGGCTTGGCTAGTCCCGATGATATTCTGTCCCGCTCTCATGGAGAGGTAACCAAACCAGAAACAATCAACTACCGTTCATTCCGTCCGGAAAAGGATGGATTGTTCTGTGAGAAAATTTTTGGTCCTGTAAAAGATTGGGAATGCGCATGCGGCAAGTACAAAGGCATTCGCTATAAGGGAATTGTGTGCGATCGTTGCGGTGTTGAAGTTACACTTAAAAGTGTGCGCCGCGAAAGAATGGGACACATTCAACTTGCCGTTCCGGTTGTTCATATTTGGTTTTTCAAAGCGTTGCCATCTAAAATTGGCAACATTATTGGAATGACCACAAAAGAACTTGAAAAAGTTATTTACTATGAATCTTATGTTGTTATCAATCCCGGTCCGACAGGATTAAATAAAAAAGATTTGATTTCGGAAGATCAGTATTATGAAATCATGGGTTCGCTTCCACATGATAACGATTCGCTTGAAGATGAAGATCCGAAAAAATTTGTTGCAAGAATCGGCGGCGATGCGATAAAACATTTATTGAAGAAAATAGATATCGAATTTACATTCCTTGATCTAAAATCTCAGCTTGGTCCCGATATCTCTCAACAAAAACGTGCTGAACTTCTTAAGAGATTAAGAGTTTACGAAGCATTCCGTGAATACGAGGGAAAAGTTCCAAACAAACCTGAATGGATGGTACTTAATGTTGTGCCGGTTATTCCGCCTGAACTTCGTCCTCTCGTTCCGCTTGAAGGTGGAAGATTTGCAACATCGGACTTGAATGATCTTTATAGAAGAGTGATAATTCGTAATAATCGTTTGAAAAGATTAATTGATATAAAAGCTCCGGAAGTAATTCTTCGAAACGAAAAAAGAATGCTTCAAGAAGCAGTGGATGCTCTGTTTGATAACTCACGCCGCGCAAGCGCAGTTCGCAGTGATGGCAACAGACCGTTGAAATCTCTCAGCGATATGTTGAAAGGTAAACAAGGTCGTTTCCGTCAGAACTTACTCGGAAAACGTGTTGATTATTCGGGACGTT
>JAKAMS010000311.1 GCA_021812745.1 Bacteroidota bacterium
CGGCGCTGTTTATAAAAAGTATCTTCCCGTCTTTATGAACAAAGATCGGATCGGGAGAAAAGTCAAATAATTTGCGGTATCGCTCTTCGCTTTCTGCTAATTTTAATTCCGAACGTTTTCTTCCGGAAATATCCCGCGCAACACCAACAACCCCAATTACCTCATTGTTGTTTCCCCAGAGCGGTGTAAGCGAGCTTTCAAAATAAAATTTATCTTCATTCCTTTTTAATGTCCATTCAAATTTTACTGCTTCTCCGTTCAACGCCCGCAAAGTAGCAATCTCGTTAATTGTTGTTTCGGGGGGAGATAAAAACATAGTTAACTTTTTGCCTAGGAATTCTTTTTCGGTAAAGCCGTACATCTTAGACCACATTCCGTACAAACCGGTTATATTCTGGTTTTTATCCAGAGTGTAAACCAAATCTTGTATTGAATTAATTACGTCCTTAAAACGGGATTCGCTGAATTTAAACGCGTCCTCCGCCCGTTTTTTTTCAGCAAGTTCACTAGTAATTGTTGACTTTTGATCTTTACTGATTTTTTCGGTCTTTTGCTCGGCAGATGAATGTTTTTTACTGTCAAGTTTAAGTCGTTTGTTTTCCGCTTTCAGTTTTTCAAATTCCTCTAATAAATTTTTTTTTGTTTTAGAATCATTTTCCATTTTAAAAATCCCCCTCAAAGACTTTTTGGTATGCTAAAACTAAAAGTACTGCCCTTTCCAATTTCACTTTCAACCCAAATTTTTCCGTTATGTTTCTCTATAAAATCACGGCAGATAATAAGTCCTAACCCGCTGCCGCTTTCCTCATCGGTTCCTTTTGTAGAGAAGTGAGTGTCTATTCTAAATAATCTATCTAAATTTATTTTTTCTATACCAACTCCGGTATCTTTAACCGAAAAGATAATTGAACCATCTTGTTCGTGAATTGAAATTGAAATTTCTCCGCCATTGCTTGTGAACTTGACAGCGTTTGAGATTAGATTCCGAATTACGGTAGCAAGAATGTTTCTGTCAAAAACGGCGAATATATCATCATCAAAATTGTTAATGATAATCATGCCTTTCTTTACTATGCTTTCGTTCAAAAGCGATAAGGTTTCTTGAATAATTGAAGAAAGATTGTTTGACTCCGGATTGAATTCGATAGCGCCTCTTTGCGAGCGGTTCCAAGTAAGCAGATTATCAATGAAGTTATATTGAGTTTTCAATCCATCATGTAGTTTCTGCATAAATGATTTTCTCTCTTCGTCTGTTAGCTCTTCATCTTCCAACAGAATGTTAGACATGCCTAGCAGACCTTGAAATGGACTGCGCAGATCGTGAGCAATCACAGAGAAAAATTTATCTTTCATTGTGTTCAAATTTCTTAATTCTTTTTCGGAATGCGATAAAGCTTCTTCGGCTTCTTTGCGTGACGTTATATCAAAAAGGTATGCGTGATAATCTGTTATTTCGCCATCGGAATTTTTTATCACATGGGTGAAGTCGGAATACCAACAATATTTTCCGGCTTTATTCTTTAATCTATATTCCTGTTCGAAATTGAAAACCCCGGCTTCAATGTATGCTTTAACCTCGTTAGAAACTCTATCGCGGTCATCGGGATGAATTATTTGCGCGGAAATTGCCGGATTTGAAATAATCTCTTTCGGTTCGTAGCCTAATGTGGTTTTTATATTTGGTGAAACATAACTTGCCGGGGCGCCGGGAGTTGCTTTTTTATTTATGATGATAACAGGACCTCCCATGAATAATTCACGTTCTCTTCTTAGTTCTTGTTCTGCAATTACTCGCTCTGTTATATCTTCAACAGTTCCTTCTAAGAATAAAATGTTTCCACTTTCATCTTTAACTGATCTGGAATTTTCCCTTACAAAGATAGTTGTATTGTCTTTTCTCAACCACTCGGTCTCAAATCCAACGACCTCGCCGTTTCGTTCAATGTTTTCAAGAAAAGATTTTCTGTCATTCTTTTTGAAGTAAGATTTTTTCTTAAGATCAAGTTCGCGCAGTTCTTCAAATGACGAATATCTCAGCATCTTTACTAGTGCCGGATTGGCTAGAAGAATTTTCCCATCGGGCGTTGAACGGTAAATCCCTATTGATGAATTCTGAAATATGTTTAGAGATTGCTCTTCAACTTTTTTGTCTTTGTTGGTCTTATTCTTCTCGGCAGCGTTTTTCTTTTCCATTTATATTCTCGTCCTTTTCATTTCTAATAAATTTTCGTTTAAGAAATGAATGTCTTTTAGAAAAAGTTCTTTATCCATGGTCTTTTTTATAATGCCATTATAGCTAAAAACTTTTGTGGACAATAGTTTGACGTTGTCAATCAAAAGATAAATTGCCACCTCCTTGTCAGAAGCGGTCTCTCTAATTTTTTGGGAAAGAAGAATTTTGTCAATTAAACTAAGGTTATTACTCATAAAAATAAATTTTGGTCGGTGTTCTGTGAAAATTGAAAGCCCCTCTGTTCCGTTAGAAGCGAAATGTATAGTATAATGTTCTTTCAGAAGGGAGTTAAAAAAGGTTTTAAATCCATCATCATTATCCACAATCAATATTTGATCGAGTTGACTTTTGCCCCCGGTCTGTTTTTTATCAGCAGACGGATTAATTTGTTTTGACTCACTCAACCGGTTAATCATTTTCTGTATTCGTTCAACAGTTGTATTGACATCTATTGGTTTTAGAAGATAATCTGTTATGTTTTTTTCACAAAGATTTCTTATTACTTCTCTGTCGCCAACCGCTGTAATGACAATAACGGGAATATCCTTAAAAGCCGGATTAGCTCTTATTGCGTCTAAAGTTTCAACTCCGTCCATAACGGGCATCATTAAATCCAGAAGAATAATATCTGGCAAATTTTTCTGTAACGAACTTAAACCGTTAATTCCGTTCTCGGCTTCAAATACCTCGCATACGAATTTTCTTTTCAAAATTGATTTGAGAAGAGTTCTAATTGATTCGTCGTCATCTATGACTAAAAATTTTAACAATCTGTTGCCTACTTAATGCTTCAATTTTTTTGCTATTGTGAAATTAAATATTGTACCGCATCCTTCTTCGCTTTCAACCCAAATTTTGCCGGAATGTTTTTCTACAAATTCTTTGCAGAGTAATAGTCCCAAACCTGTGCCTTTTTCTTTTGCTGTTCCATTAGAAGAAAAAATAATTTCCGGATGAAGAAGCTTTTCAATATTTGTTTCTGAAATTCCTACTCCGTTATCTGTTACTGTAAAGTGAAAATGATTTTCTCTCTCTTCGCAAGAAAGACGGACAAAGCCGCCGCTGTTTGTAAACTTAATTGCATTACCGGCTAAATTTATTAAAATAGAGTGAATCATGTTCTCGTCAGCATAAATATATGTTTCTTTTTTAATTGTGTTACTTAGTGTAATCTTTTTATTTAACGCGGATGGATTAAGCAGATTAAAAATTCTATCCGCACTCTTCCAAACGTCTATCATCTCCGGCTGAAAAGAAATTCTGCCGGTTTGAATGCGAGACCAATCGAGAATGTTTGTTAGCAATGAATTTGTGGTTTTCGAAATCTCCACTATGTCCATAGCAAATTCTCTAATTTCATCTTTGTCAAGATTATCAAGCTCATTAGATAAAATTTCGGCATAACCGAGCAAACCGTTTATAGGCGACCGTAGATCATGACTAATGATAGAAAAGAATTTATCTTTGGTCGCATTTAGGTGCTTCAACTCCTCGGTAAAATTTTGTATTTGAATTTCAGCGCGTTTCTGAATTGTAATATCGCGCAGAATCATTAACACTTTTTCGTATTCGTTAATAACGAACCGCGCCTCGAAAAACCTCAACTCATCTGGAATTCCGCTTCCAAGTTCGAATTCAATTGTCTCCACTTCTCCGGTTAAGAGCGCTTTGTGTATAATATCAAGAATCTGATCGGCGGTTTCCTTAGG
>JAKAMS010000312.1 GCA_021812745.1 Bacteroidota bacterium
CGACGACTGTTTTTACTGTATCTGAAACTGTATTAGGATTATAAATCCACATATCCCACGCAAATTTTGTGTTTATCGTCTTTCTAAACCACGCCTGACGATTGCTATTTCAAAAATTAAAAAGAAAGTATACCAAATAAAGAGTGCAAATATAAACCCAAGAAGAGCAACTTTCAAGAATTTTATGCTTATAAATACCAGAACAAGCATTAACAAAAGCCGCACTCCCATACCACCGATTGTGAATAAAAGGAAGGTTTTGTTTGATTTTTTGATAGAAAACGCATATGCAGAAGCAAATACAACAAAATTGATTGATGTAATTACTATAGCATCAAGAATTGAATATCCTAAAATAGGGGTGATTATTTCCAATAAGATAAGAAAAAGGATAACAATTGCAGCCACAAGAGAAATTAGAAGAGCTATTCTACTTTTGTTCATCAATTTTTTTCTTCTGATTTAATTGCAGAACAGTATGAATAAAATTATAAATACCGGCAAAACCGCCAATGAATGAACAGATCAAAATCATAAGAGGCGTTGAATTAAATTTTGAATCAAGCCACCTACCGAGAAAAAACATAAGGATTATAGATGCAGCCAATTGTGTGCCTAATCCAAGATATGGTCCGACATTTCTGAATGATTGACTTATCTTCTCGCTAGATTGATTTTCTATCTTCATTCCTCTTTCTGTTCAGAGGGCGCGCCATTGTTCATAGTACTGAACCCTTCAAAGTGGGCGCCTTCTTCTATAATTAAATACTTTGTTATCAAATCGCCTTTTAAATAAGCTTTAGATTCCAGCTTAAGTTTTTCGAGCGAATTGATTTTGCCCAATACCTTACCGCTCATAGTTATATTTTTAGCTTTTACCTCGCCATTTATTTCGCTAACATCTCCGATGGTTAGATTACCATTTACCGAAATATTGCCTCTGATTTTTCCATCAACTCTTACATTACCTTCGCTGTAAAGATTTCCATCAATTTTTACTCCGCTGCTAATAATGCTAACGTCTTCTGCAATTGAATCTCTTTTATGTGACATTTAATACTCTCCTACTTTAATAAAATTTTTTGAGGATCAACTGGTTTACCGTTCTGCCAAATTTCAAAATGAAGATGAGGACCGGTTGTATTTTTGCCTGAATCTCCGCTAAGAGCAATTAACTCTCCTTGAGAAACAACATCGCGGGCTTTTTTGAGTAATGATGAACAATGCTGATAAATTGTAATATAATTTTGATCATGCTGAATTATTATTGTATAACCGGAAGAGATTGTATAATCGGAAAATGTTACCAAACCACCGGCAGAAGCATAAACAGGAGAACCAGATTTTACTCCAAAATCTATTCCCATATGCCCCTTGTCCGGTAAAAATTCTTCTGTGATAACGCCATTAGCCGGTTCAAGAAAAATTAGCGGTTTTGATTTTTCGGTTGATTGAAAAAATTTATCTATCAAATCGTTAAACGCAGAAAAAATATCTCCGCCAATTTTGATCTTTTTATTAATCGGTTTTCGAAGCGAGTCATACAATGCATCATTACTTTTTACAGAATCTTTTTGAGCCAGCATCATTGCATATTTCATCCTTTCGTTAGTAGATGCAATATTTTGAAGCTGAGAGGTTAGCGTTTCAACACGGTTCTGCAATACTTGAATTTTTTCCCGCTGTGTTTTTAATTCGTTATTGTCAATCACAAACAAAAAATCTTTTAATGGCGTTATTGAAAGAATAAATATCAGAACCAGCCATGCTAATATTGTATAAACTCCAAGATACGCAACCAAGCGAATAATACTGTATTTGTATCTTTGGGTTGTAATTATTGGAAGATTGGGCGTTATGTGAAATGAAGATTTCCGAAGATTCTCCAGACTAAACCATTTCATTTATTTTCCTCAATGACATGTAAATATATGAATTTACTGATTCTTTTTCTTAACGATGAAGCAATTCTTTGATTGATTCAATCAAAACCTCAGGAAGAAGTTTCTTCCCGCAGTCAAATGTTTTGATAGGACATTTCATATGTCCATGAATTCCGCACGGTTTACATTTCAATCCATCCAAAGAGAGAGATTTACTTTTTTGATTATAAGGGTAGAAACCAAATTCCGGTACCGTAGAACAATAAATTGTTATAGTTGGAATGTCTGCTATCATACCTAAATGAGTAGGTGCGCTATCGTTTGATATGAGCAGCGAACATTTCTTCATTAACGCAATTGATTCAATTACACTCAATTTGCCGGAGAATGATTCAACACCAACATTAAATTTATTAGCTATGTTAGAACAAAGTTTTTCATCTTCATTACCGCCTAAAAGAACAACATAGTAATTTTGATTTACTAAAGAGCTAATCACTTCAATAAAATAATCTTGCGGATAGATTTTAGTTGACCAAACAGATCCCGGCGCAACGGCTGCAATTTTCTTGTTGCCTGCACTCTCAATCATTTTTCTTATTTTGGTTTCAACTTCGCTGGCAATACTAACAACTGGAAGTATTCTCCATTTTTCATTAGATGTATCATAGCCAATTAAATCAAGGTTGCGGGCAACCTCATGCTTAGAGGGAAAATATTTTATCCGGGTCCTGTAAAAATAACTGCCGCTTGCTATGTCAAAACCGGAACTATCTCTTGCACCAGAAACCAATACCAGCACAGAAGATCTAAACGATCTATGCGGAGAATACACACGGGTAAATTTCTGTTCATTAATTTGTTTAATCTGTTTAAGAAAATTCCAGAGAGATTTTTGTTGACCTCTCTTATCATAAACAATCACTTCGTCAACATACGGAGAACTTTCAAACAATTCTTCAGTAGAAGGAATGCAAAGCACTTTTAAAATTGAACCGGGAAATTTTTCTTTTAATTTTTGAATCATGGGCAGAGTTAATACAGTATCGCCCAGAAAAGCTGTTTGGATGATAAGAATTTTTTCTTGCACTAATATTTCCAAATTTTATGCAGCCAAAAATATTGGTCCGGGTTTTTTCTAATATGCTTTTCTAAAAAAGTAATATAACGCTGAGTAAGAACTCTTATTTTTTCTTCGTTTTCCTCAGGAAGATTATCACAATTTAGCTCTTCCAGATGCATCTTGTATGAATAATCTTTCTGACGTTCAAATGCTGTCATAATAACCGGGCAATTTGTTTTAATAGCAATGCTTGCAGCTCCCGTATAAAGAGCAGTTGATTTACCAAAGAAATTGAAACGCGGTCCTTCGTAATGACCTCTCTGATCTCCAGCAATTCCGATTATTCCTCCGCCCTTTATAGTTTCATATATTTTTCTGATGGAGATTCCGGAAAGAATAATTTTATTGCCGAATTTGGCTCTGGCATGCATTACATAATCAGACACGCCAGGATTACTCTGCGGCTGCGCTAACAAACTAATTTCTCTACCAAACTTTAGAGAGAGAGATGACATACAAAATTCCCATCCGCCAAAATGACCGGTTAGAATAATTGCGGCTTTATTTGCACCCACAATTTTTTGAATCTCTTCAAGATTATCAATTACAATAGAGGACTGGACTTCTTCTTCTTTTACTGATGGCATGTACATCAATTCAAAAAAAGTGATTAGAATATTTTGATAGGTTTGAAGCGCCAGTTTTTTAATTTCTGAATCGGACTTTTGCGGCAAAGCGGTTCTTAAATTACTTATTACAACATTCTTTCTTACGGGTATCAGAAAATAGAGAACAAAAGCAAGGTATTTTGTGCTTCGTCTTGTTCTGTTTAATCCAATTACTCTAAATAAATTAGCAAAAGAATTGAAAATGAAAAATTCAATTTTATGTTTTGTTCGCATCAGTAATTATTGAGTGGTTATCCTTCTCATCCAATTCTCATCATGCAATTCATCACGTTTAGTGGAATGAAGTAATTCATAATT
>JAKAMS010000313.1 GCA_021812745.1 Bacteroidota bacterium
AACAATTAAAAACTTTCTAACTACCGTATAAATTTTCTATACCGAAAATTTTACATAAGAAAAATAGACACCTTTGACTTGTGAAGCAAGGAATAGATAATGCAATTCCCTTTTAAAGAGAGGAATTCTTGAATAGTGCTTATTTGAAAGATTTTTGAAGATTTCCTCGGCTAATTCCGGTGTTAGGCATTACTTTATCACTGACAGTATTTTACAAACATTATAGTCTTTTAGCCTGGTAAGCCAAAGCAAAATCCATTCTGTGGTAGAAATGTTCAAACGTTTGTGAGTCCTATTTCCGGTATCAAACATCAGATATTATTTTTCTGTATTGGTTTTCATATAAAGGAATTCTATTTTGAAATAGAATAACATCCAAATCAGTTCAAAGAAAAACAAGGAGTGAAGAAATGAAAAAAATATTAATGATTTTATTATTGATGCAATTTGCCTTTACATTTACAAACGCACAAAAAATTAAATATCCAGAAACAAAAAAAATTGATCATGTTGATGATTATCATGGTATAAAAATTCCGGATCCATACCGTTGGTTAGAAGACAACAACTCAAAAGAAACAGCGGAATGGGTTGAAGCCGAAAATAAAGTTACACAAGATTATCTAGCCAAAATTCCTTTCCGCGAAGCGATGAAAAAAAGATTAACCGAGCTGTGGAATTATGAAAAGTATTCCGCTCCTTCTAAGCATGGCATTTATTACACTTTTTCTAAGAATGATGGACTTCAAGAACAAAGTGTTATTTATATACAAAAGGGACTAAACGGCACACCGGAAGTTTTGCTTGATCCTAACAAACTTTCAAATGATGGTTCGGTTAGCTTGGGCGGTTTGGCTTATTCAAATGATGATAAGTATTTATGTTACAGTATTTCTAGAGGCGGATCGGATTGGCGTGAATTTTATGTGATGGACGTTCAGAGTAAACAACTTACCAGCGATGTAATTAAATGGTCGAAATTCAGTGGAAGTGCCTGGTACAAAGATGGATTTTATTACGGACGTTATGATGAGCCAAAACCGGGCGAAGAGTTAAAACAAAAAGTTGAATTTCAAAAACTTTATTACCACAAACTCGGTACGCCACAATCAGAAGATAAATTAGTTATGGAGGATAAACAAAATCCTAAATATGGATTCGGTGCCGGTGTTACAGATGACGAGAGATTTCTGATAATCTCTGTTTCGCAAGGTACTGCGCCTGAAAATCTTTTATACTACAAAGATCTAAATTCAGATATGCCTATTTCACCGGTTTTCACAAAGTTCGAAGCTGAATATGGTTTGATAGATAATATTGGAGATAAATTCTTAATCTCAACAAATTATCAAGCTCCTAATAATAAATTGATTTTAGTGGATCCTAAGAATCCGGCAAAAGAAAATTGGAAGACAATAATTCCAGAATCTAAAGAGGTTATGCAAAGTGTCTCTTTAGTTGGAGAAAAATTATTTGTTACTTATTTAAAAGACGCAACAAGTAAAGTTTCCGCCTTCGATACTAATGGAAAATATTTATATGATGTGAAATTACCGGGTGTTGGAACATGCTCGGGCTTTGGCGGCAAAAAAAATGAGTATGAAACTTTCTTTACATTCACTTCTTTTACTTATCCCCCAACAATCTATAAGTATGATATAAACAACAATAAATCGGAATTATTTAGAAAAGCAGAAGTGAAGTTCAATCCCAAAGGTTATGAAACAAAAGAAGTTTTTTACAAGAGCAAGGACGGCACAAAAGTGCCGATGTTTATTGTTCATAAGAAAGGATTAAAACTTAACGGTAACAATCCGACTCTACTATATGCTTACGGCGGATTCAACATTTCGCAGCAGCCTGGATTTAGTGTTGCAAGAATTCCTCTATTAGAAAATGGAGTTGTTTATGCACTTGCGTGTTTACGCGGCGGAAGTGAGTACGGAGAAGAATGGCACAAAGCGGGAATGTTCGAGAAAAAACAAAATGTATTTGATGATTTTATTGCCGCTGCAGAATATTTAATCAAAAGTAAATATACAAGCCCAAGCAAACTAGCAGTTCAAGGCGGTTCAAACGGAGGATTATTGATTGGTGCTGTAATTAATCAAAGACCGGATTTATTCAAAGTGGCATTTCCACAAGTTGGTGTAATGGATATGCTGCGCTTTCACAAATTTACAATCGGCTGGGCTTGGGTTTCGGAATATGGCTCAAGCGATAATCCGGGTCAATTCAAATATTTGATTAAGTATTCACCTCTTCACAATATTAAAAAAGGTGTAACCTATCCGGCTACAATGGTAACAACAGCAGATCACGACGACCGTGTTTTTCCGGCACATTCGTTTAAATACATCGCAACTCTTCAAGAAATGAATGACGGGAAAAATCCGACTTTAATACGTATAGAAACCAAGGTTGGACATGGTGCGGGAACGAGCACATCAAAATCAATTGACTTAGTTACGGATCTTTATTCGTTCATGTTTTACAATATGGGACTTACGCCAAAATTTTGATTTGAAGTAAAACCGGATTATTTAGTGAGGCGGTTCAAGGAATCGTCTCACATTTTTTAATTTTTTCGAAATATACGAGGAACAATTTTCAAAAGTGAGACTGCTCCATTCAAACGCGCAGTAAGTTTTTGAGCGTAAAGCAAATTCATAACACCTTTTAGACCATCATAAATACTTTTGTTGAACGGATGCCACCATAAATCCTTTTTAACGAACGGCAGAATATCACTAACAATTGTTAATGGTTGTGTCATTCCATCAAAGCCGATCCTTCCGTGAGTTCTTCCAATTCCGGAATTTTTGAATCCACCCCAAGTTGTTTCCGCCATGCCGTGACTTACTGAATGATCGTTTATCGTTACAACGCCTGCTTTCATCTGTTTTGCAATTTCTTCTCCCCGTTTTGAATTAGTAGTCCATACAGAGCCTGTGAGTCCAAGTTGTGAATCATTTGCTAACTTAGTCGCTTCACCGTAATTAGAAAATTTCATTACACCTACGACAGGACCGAATGTTTCATCGCACATAACCAGCATATCATGATTAACATTTGTAAGAACAGTCGCCGGAAGAAAATTTTTGAGTTTAGTATTCGCTGGAATTTTTGATTGAGCAAATATTTTTGCTCCTTTATTCAAGGCATCCTTAACATGCTTATTAACAGTTTCGATCTGCCGTTCGGTTGTCATACATCCAATATCTGCATTAAAATCTTCATCGTAATCCACACGAAGGTGTTCAATCTTTTCTTTAAGAATGTTCATAAAGCTTTCGTAGATTTTTTCATGGACATAAATACGTTCAATACCGCAACAAGTTTGTCCCGCATTCTGAAATCCAGCCCAAAGCGCCCCCACAGCTGAGCGGTAAGGATCGGCATCTTCACAAACAATCATTGCATCATTTCCGCCAAGTTCAAGAACAATCGGGGTTAAAGTTTGGGCGGCTTTTTCCATCATATATTTTCCAATTGCTACAGAGCCGGTGAAATATATTTTATCTATTCCGCAATCAAGAAAAGCATCCCCCGCAATTTTGCCCGGAAGATTTATATAATTAAAAATTCCTTTCGGAAGATTTGCATATTCGATTGCTTCTTTAAGTATCAGCCCCACCATTTGCGTTTCGGTAGCAGTTTTTAAGATCACTGCATTGCCTGCAATTAATCCCATAACTACTTCAGAGAATGGAATTGAGAATGGATAATTCCACGGAGAGATAATTCCTACAACTCCAAATGGAACGCGTATAACCTTACTTCGTTTATTAACCAGAATTACATTACCGCCAGATATTTTTTTATCAGACAAAAATCGTTTGGCATTTTTACAATAGTAGCTAACTGCCATAGAAGCCGGTAATAATTCGGTTGCCATTGCATCAATACGTGTTTTGCCGTTATCGCG
>JAKAMS010000314.1 GCA_021812745.1 Bacteroidota bacterium
ATGTTTGCGGCAATTTTGTTCACTTACATGGTTATGGTTGCGTTGTATGATTCATTTATTTACCCGCTTGTAATTTTATTCTCTATACCGCTTGCGATGATTGGCGCTCTATTAGCTCTTGCATTGACCATGAAAGCGCTCAACATTTTTACTATTCTTGGAATTATTATGTTAACGGGACTTGTGGCGAAGAATGCAATTCTCCTTGTGGATAGAACAAACTTTATGCGGGCGCAGGGAGAAAGTGTTATTGATGCTTTGATTGATGCGGTTAAAATGAGAATCCGACCAATCTTTATGACAACGCTGACGATGATATTTGCTATGATGCCGATTGCCTTTTCAACAAGTTCCGGCGCTGAATGGAAATCCGGTTTAGCCTGGGCGTTAATAGGCGGATTAACTAGTTCTCTCCTTTTAACATTATTGATTGTTCCGTTAGTTTATACTAAAGTCGAAGAGTACCGCGTTAGAATTCCGGTGCTATTCGGAAAAGTTAGCGAACTCTTGGGATTGAAGAAGAAAACAGTTGAGCCAAATCCCGTTCCATAAGATTTAGGATTGAGTAAATAGTTCTTAACATGTAGCTGCAAATGATTTATCAAAAAGCCGTATTTCAAAAGAGTGCGGCTTTTTATTTTTCTCTCTAAAAAATCTTCTCTTATATTTGTTCTACTAATTTTCACGAAGGAAAATTATTCAATGAAAAAATATTCTGTAATTGTATTTGACCTGGGGAATGTTCTCATTCCTTTCGATTATCAAATCATCGTTAACAAATTCAATAGAATAAAGCCCGGACTTGGCAATAAATTTTACAAACTTTACGAAGAGAACTATCACATTCACCGTGATTTTGAAAAGGGGAAAATACATACAGAGGAATTTTTGACAATTATGTTGAAGTGGCTTGAGGGAAAAGTGATAGGGAAACAATTCTGCAAAATTTACTCAAGCCTGTTTTCCATAAACCAAAAAGTAGTGGATCTTCTTCCCGTTCTGAAAAAAAAGAAATACAAACTTGTTCTTCTTTCGAACACGAATCCAATCCATAAAAAATACGGTTACCAACATCATGATTTTTTAAACTACTTTGATAAACTCATTTTGTCTTATGAAGTGAAATCCATTAAGCCGGAAAAAGAGATCTATAAAGCCGTTGAATCTTTCACCGGAGAACCCGCCAAAGAGCATTTCTTTATTGATGATATTAAGAAATATGTTGACGGTGCAAAAAAAATGGGTTGGGACGGGATTCAGTTTACCACTTACGAAAATCTTGTAGAAGAGTTAAAGAAGAAAAAAATTTTATAACCACCCTTTCCACACTTCCGGTTTATACCCAACAGTAACTTCTTTTCCGTTTCTAACAATCGGAGTTCTAAAAAGTAAAGAATCATTTAACAATTCTTCTTCCAAATCAAAGACCATGAATTGAAGATTCCTTTTTTTGAATTGCTTTCCTTCGCGGTCAATCAATTCTTCCAGCGGAATAACGCGTGTAATATTTTCTAGCTCTCCCTTTGCTATTCCTTTTTCATTTAGATCTCTAAAATGGAATGCAATTCTTCTTTCCTTAAAATACCGTTTGGCTTTGCGGGTCTCGCTGCATCCTTTGGTGCCGAATATCTGCACATTCATAATAATTTCCTAAAAGTGAAGCCGCGATGAATTGTTTAGTGTGTACAAAAGTTATATTTTTCTTTAGAACAATAATAAATAAACTATGGAAAACTTATGCGACATATCAGAAATATTTTATATATCATTTTAGGAATTATTGCTATGAGTTGCAGTTCAGAAAAGAAACAAGCACCGGATAATTTTAAATATTCTACCGAACAATTTGCCGATTTACGGATTCAGCGGTATCAAGTTCCGGGTTTTGATGAACTCACACTCAAACAGAAGCAGCTTGCTTACTATCTTTACCAGGCGGCACTATCCGGACGTGATATGATTTACGATCAGAATTATAAACACAATTTATATATCCGGCGGACATTGGAAGCTATTATTAAAACCTATACCGGCGACCGTACGACTCCCGATTTCGGAAAATTTATGACTTATACAAAACGTGTCTGGTTTTCAAACGGTATTCATCATCATTATTCCAACAAAAAATTCGTTCCGGATTTTTCTAAAGAATATTTCAAACAATTGGTAGCTGGTTCCGACGAATATGAGCTCCCGCTTCAAAACAATGAACACGCGGATGATTTAGTCGAAAAAATTATTCCGATTATGTTCGATCCTAAAATTGACGCAATGAAGGTTAATCAAGATCCCAAATTTGATCTTGTAAAATCATCTGCAGTAAATTTTTACGATGACGTAACGCAAAAAGAAGTTGAAGCGTTCTATAAAAAAATTGTAAATCCAAATGATCCCGAACCGATTTCATACGGACTAAATTCCAAACTAGTAAGATTAAAGGGAGAAATTCTGGAGCGTCACTATAAAGCGAACAGCATTTATGCGGCGGCAATTGTCAAGATTGTAGAATGGCTGCAAAAAGCGGTTACGGTTGCAGAAAACGATCAGCAGAAAAAAGCTTTAGAACTTCTTATTGAATATTATGAAACAGGTGATCTAAAAAAATGGGATGAGTACAACATTGCCTGGGTTAAAGACACATCTTCTGTAATTGATGTCGTTAACGGTTTTATTGAAACATACAACGATCCGCTCGGTTACCGGGGGACATATGAATCTTACGTTTCTATAAAAGATAATGAAGCAACCAAAAGGATCAAAGCAATTAGCGATAACGCACAGTGGTTTGAAGATAATTCACCAATAATGCCGGAACATAAAAAGAAAAATGTAAAAGGTATTAGCGCAAAAGTTATTACAGTTGTTGTAGAATCAGGCGATGCTTCTCCTTCAACACCAATCGGAGTGAATCTTCCAAACTCAAATTGGATTAGAAAAGAATACGGCTCTAAATCCGTAAATATGGGAAACATAGTTCATTCTTATAATATGTTTTCGAAGACAAGCGGAGTTCTTGAAGAATTTGCATATTCAAAAGAAGAGATAGAACGTGCAAAAAAATACGGTGCTCTTACAGACGATCTTCACACAGATATGCATGAAGTAATTGGCCATGCTTCGGGACAAATGAATCCGGGCGTTGGAGATCCGCATACAACGTTAAAAAATTATTATTCAACTCTTGAAGAAGCAAGAGCAGATCTTGTTGCTCTCTATTTTTTAATGGACCAAAAATTAGTTGATATAGGTGTTCTGCCTTCGATTGAAGCCGGCAAAACCGCTTATGATCAGTACATTAAAAATGGATTAATGATTCAGCTTGCACGCGTTCAACCCGGAGAAAATATTGAAGAAGCGCATATGAGAAACCGTCAGTTAATTGCTATGTGGGCATACGAAAAGGGTAAACCGGAAAATATAATTGAAAAGAAAGTAAGGGCTGGTAAAACGTTTTTTGTAATTAATGATTATAACAAACTCCGGAATTTATTCGGTCAACTGTTACGCGAGATTCAAAAAATTAAATCGGAAGGTAATTACGAAGCCGGTAAAAATTTAGTGGAAAACTACGGCGTAAAGGTTGATCAAGCTCTTCATAAAGAAATATTAGAGCGGTACAAAAAATTGAACATTGCTCCTTATGCGGGATTCATAAACCCAATGTTAGTTCCGGTGATGAATGGTGATGAAATAATTGATGTAAAGATTGAATATCCGGATGATTTTACAAAGCAGATGTTATTCTACGCCAAAGAGTATTCCTTCTTGCCGACATATAATTAAGTTGCTTGAATCGGGGACGCGAGGCTGCGTCCCCGATAATTTTTATAGATGCCGAAATTGAAATGAACAAAAAAGTATATGTACATTGATTAACAATTAGCATTCTAAATGAAAAAAAACCGGTCTCTTCTTTTTCTG
>JAKAMS010000315.1 GCA_021812745.1 Bacteroidota bacterium
TCAATTTTCAAATCTTGAACGTAAGGAAACCTTAATCCGTCGTTGTTTCTAAGCTCAACACTTTTTAACGAGTAAGTTGAATCTTCGATTACAATTTTACCTTTTAGAAGAGGTTGAATTTTTGATTTCGGAATAACTTCGATGAAACACTCATGGACAGAACCGGATTGCTTCACTTCTAAAAGCTTATAATCATACCAATCAAAAGCGTTTCTGGCAAGAGGAAGAAAAACTTTGTTTCCAATGATTGATAATGTATCGTCCTCGAAGTCAACATACATTTTATCAAGAATATTTTGATCGAAGCTAAGCGCGTTTTTCTTTTCATTTTCCGAAATATGCACCGAATGTGTAATTACTTTCTCCTTTTTATCCGGACGAAAGTAACCGGTAGAAAATCTCTCGGAAACCATTGCAACTTTTCCGGCTGAAAGGAATATATCTTTTGAAAAGAAATCATACTCAAGACTATTCAAGCCGGCTCTATTCTTATCTTTCCTTTTAATTGCCTCTCTTACAATTCTATATGCCGGATCTTCATCTGTTCCGACCACTATTTCCATAAATTGAATCGGTTCCGGCTTTAATGATACTTTTAAATCTTCGGAAATCGTAGCATCTATATCCAATTCTTTTTTCCTAAAACCTACAACTGTAAAAATCAGTTTTGATTTTGCTTTGGGAAGATTCAGCAGGAACTTTCCTTCAATGTTTGTCGAAGTTCCTTGAGTCGTTCCTGCTATTCTTATGCTTGTAAATGGAATTGGTTCATGAGATTCTTCGTTAAAAACAATTCCGGTTATCTTTAGATTTTGGGAAAGGAGTAGAGAATTGACAAGTAGAATTAATAAAAACATTCGTAACATAAATTGCCTTCGCCGTTGATATAATAGACGAAAATAGTGATAGTATTGTTACAGCAAATAAGGCGAATCAAGATGATCCGCCTTATTAAATAGAGTTCTGCTAATAGCTAAATGAAATTGATAATACAAAATTTCTCGGCATTCCGGGTTCAAGAAATACTGCTTCGTTATTTACTATGTCCGGATTGATGAATGCCGATGACGCATATTTAAGATCGAAAAGATTATTTACAGTTAAGAATCCTCTTACAGAAAAACCACTTGCAACTTTTATCGGTTTATTCAAACCAATTGTTGCGTTTAACACATTAAACGATGGAACAGACAACGTGTTAGCATCATCAACGTAATATTTTCCAATTCCGTTTAGACTAAGAGAAACAAATGCACCATTTAGTTCCGATGGCGAAAATGTTAGACCGAAGTTGTAAAACAACTCCGGTATTCCGGCGGCTTTATTACCCGAATAATCTGCAAACTTTCTTGCTTTCTTCAAATCGTAATGAACAGAATCCACACGATAATCTTGATATTTATTATTGGAAAATGTGAACGCACCATTGAATGAAAGACCATTATTGAACTGAATAGCTGTGCCAAGTTCAATTCCGGTACGTTCGGTCTTCCCGGCGGTAAAATAAAATCTTCCGCCTCTGTACGGAATAATATCATTCTTGACATCAATTAAATAAAGAGCAAGATCGTAATAAAAAGATTTTACAAAATTATTTTTTTCTAATGAGAACAAATGTTTTGTACCAAGTTCATATGTTGTTGAAATAATCGGTTCCAAAAGCGGGTTTATCAAAAATACTTTATCCTGTCCGTATGTGCCTGCCGGATCGGTTTCGTTCCCCGCCGGGACCTCTATACCACCGCCAAGGTTAGCATAAACGCTCTGAGTTTCTGACAAACGGTAAGTAATGCCGGCTTTAGGCGTAATCTTTTCAAATGTTTTTATCTGCAAACCATACCCGGCAGTTATAAAACTTTCGCTGTAATATGAAATGTTATCGTAACGTGCGCCGACAATTAGACTAATTTTTTCGTTGAGCACAACTTCATCTTGAACAAAAGCGCCAAAAGTATTTGCTCCTTCTCTCTTGTTATCTTTTAGTTCATTGCCTCGTGAGTTTGTTGATGATAAACTGTAAAATAAAATTGCGCCGTCTTGATATGCTTCATCTATTCCAACAATGAACTTATTTTGTATTGTTGATGAAAGCGAAGAGTGATTGTTATAAATTAAATTTCCTCCGAGGTGATAACGGGTAAAATCACGGAAGGTTCCTCGCTCCGACCGCTGTAAATATTTCGGATTTACGAAGATCATTCCGGAAATTCCGTTTGAACTGTCAAATTCATGATCTAATGTTATTCCTACTTTTCCAAGACGGTTGAAGCGTCTTTCATCACGCTGTTCATAAGTAGAATTCGATTGAGTAGGATCGGCATCAAACTGCTTTTGTGTTAACGGTCCGGGAATATGGAACATGTTAGATGTTCCGGAGACAAATAAACCGAGTTTTGTCATATCGTCTAAGAAAGAAACAATTCCAAAATTTAAAAGCGTTCTGTAACTGCTCGAATGTTTTCTCCACCCTTCCAGATTACTGTTAGAAAGCGATGAAAATATTTTTCCATTGCGAAAATTTGTATACCCGCTAAATTGTAGTTGATTGAAGCCAAAACTTCCGGCAAGAACCCGCAACGTTAGACTGTTCTCGCTACCAGTAGGAACTGTAGAAAGGTTCACAACACCGCCGGCTGCGTTTCCCCAAATTGCAGAAGCATTAGATCTAATAACCTCGATGTTATCAGCAATACTCAAATCAATCTGATCGAAAGATGTTCTCCCATCTGGTTCAGTTTCAGGTATGCCGTCAATCATTACACGTATTCCGCGCGAAGTTCCGGAGTTTGATCTGTCACCCGCGCCACGGGCGCCAAACCCGCGAATTACAAGTCTAACATCTTGATTTCCCGAGCGTGATTGCGCCAAAACACCCGGTATTGTTGAGAGTGCTTCATCCAGACCATACCCGCGTAAATTTTTCAACTGCTTTGATTGAAGTATTGTAACTGCGTATGGCAACTCTAAAATTTGTTCAGCATAACGTGTAGCAGAAACAGATATCTGTTTCAACTCGTATGTTAAGGTATCCGTTTGAGAGTTCGATCTATTTTGCTGCGCTTGAATAAATGAAGCCGCAACAATGAATAACAATAATATTTTTTTCATCATCTAATCCTTTTTCAGTTTTAGGGGAATATTTTAATCCATTCATTAAATGAACGGAATTGCAAATGTTAAATCTCAGATTAGGAAAGATTAGACTTTGGTGGCGGTGTTAATGTTTTTGTAATATCAAAAAGATAATTGCTTGTGGAAAAGACCGGATAAGATTTTTTGTGAAACTGAGAAATAAATGTAATCTTTTCCCCTTCGTCAGCAATTTGTATTTGATGATTGAATTGCAATTGAGTGTTCGTTACAGATTTGTGGTTAAAATTCTTTTGGAGATTATTTGAAAAGTCTTTCTCTAGCCCGTCTTCTTTTTCATCATAAATGCAGTAGAAAGTAATCATATCAAGTTGTTTTTCTTCCTTCACTAGATCATACATCTTACCGTGGTATCTTATCTCTTTAGCATTGATCCTCTGTATATCAATTCCATTTTCAAGTTGGGAAACAGGAACAGATATAACTTCAATTATCTCACCGGTTCTTGATTCGGCAATCTTTTCAAATGCTTCTTCTTTTGCGTTTTCTATTTCAATTAAGAAATAGACTATGAATCCAAATGAATTGAAGGCAAACGCAAGCACAATAAAAAGCAGAAGAATATTTTTTAATCTATTCATTTAATTTGGAATATATTTCTTTTTAAAATACAAAAGGCGAATCAAAGATTCGCCTAGGATCAGAAATTTCATTTTTAATAATTTTTACGGTTCTAAATGAAGTGAACCTCTTTCATCTGTTTTTATAAGCTGGCTCCATTCATTGAATTTTTCAATTCCAAAGGAGTTTGATATGTTCAACGACATC
>JAKAMS010000316.1 GCA_021812745.1 Bacteroidota bacterium
CAAAGATGTTAAAGTTGTTCGCTTTTCCAATTCCGTTTCCATTTAGAATTTCAATAGTAAGACTGGTTTCCGTTTTCGTGTTATAAGTAACCATTACACCTCGGTCGTAAACAAGATCTGCTTTTGCGTAGCCAGGCTTTGCGCCGTAGATATGATAATCCTCAAATGTAAGTCTAAGTTCCCGCTTGAAGAGCGGATCGGAAACTTGAAATTGTCCAACGTATAGATCGAGATTCTCGTCGAAAAGATTGTTAAACATCAGGAACGCATCTTCAACGCCAACTATTTCCCCTTTTTCGCTAAAGAAAAAATAAAAGTAGTAAGATACATTGCTTGTAAGAGCGCCACCGGAGAGAAATTTTAAAATATACGGTGCGCTGAAATCGAGCTTTTCGGATTGTTCAAGATTGTAAGTCATATATCCTTCCAATCTTATTGCCAAAGGAAGGTCTCTAATCAACGAGAGCCGTTCGTCGCCGGTATCCAAAAAGTAACGGGGCGCGTCTTTATCTGCCAGAGTAAATCCGTTGCGCGCAAATTCATCTCCGTATGGTTTTAATTTAGGGAAGGGCGAATGACACGTTTGGCAACTCATACTGTATTTGCGTGCGAACGCCGGAATTGCATTTGTGTTTTCTTGATAGATTAAGAGGACGAACAAAAGTATGAGCATGAAGAAAATATTTTTTTTCATTTCGTCACCTCTATTGTAGAATTGTTAGTTCAGTAGAGTGCTCGTTAACTTTTACAATTTGGGATTCGCTCGCCGGAACGCCTAGAAAATCCGCTACCGGCTTAACCAGTAATTGATAATTAAGCGTTGCTGTTACTTTTAATTTACCGGGCGCTATTTTATCCGGGACTTTGAATGTGAGCGTTTCTATTTTTGTTTCTCTCGGACCAATTCTATAATCCACACCTTGTGATGCTGTGTTCCACTGCTGAATTGTCATTCTTCCTTGAGGATCAAAATATGGTTTCCGAAAAATTCTATCGCCAACCGGAATTCCATCTCGTTGAACGCCTTTGAAATTAGGATCGTTAAGCGCTATCCCCATATCCTGGTAAGCAAGCACATCCGTACCTATTAAATATTCTTCTCCTTCAAAACCTTTTTTATCAACAGGAAGATGATAGACATTTCCTTTCTCGTCAACAGCTTCAACATGCATCCAAACAATTCTATCTTCAACGGAACCGGTAGGAAATTTGTGTCCCGTTTTTTGATTGAAAAGTGCAACGGTAAATTTAACAACTCCTCCCGGTTCAACTTCGCGGGCATCGGGATGAATTCTTAATTCAATGACTCCTTTAACTTTTCCCGGGTCGTGCGCGCCATGAAAAAGATGCAGTTTTGTATTCTGATATTTCGTACCCATCGAGGCAGTTTTAAATTCAGTCTTTGTCATATGACAATCCTGGCACTGAACTCCCTCCGCATAATACGGTCCCTCTTTCCATTCAAGATGTGTGGATTTAACCCACAAACCGAAAGGATCTTTTTCATTATGACAAATTCCACAGAAGTCACCGGTTTTCATTATAGGATTGATCTCAATTTCATGAGCCGGAGATTTAATATCGGGCATGCGTGATGCAAATTTTGTTACGCCCGGTTTCATGATGTAATTAAAATTAAACGGCGTATCACCGGTGAATCCCGTAATGCTATGACATACTTCGCATGATACAGATTCATTTGCTCTGGAATTTTTATTTGGCAGCGGAGGCGGAACATCTCCGGATGTAAATGCAATTGGAGTGTGGCAGCCGTTGCATCCGGCTTTTACTTCTGCAACTTTAGAATCTTTTTCTGCATGCGGAACCGCTAATTTGAAATACTCAATTTCATCCCAATCGTGAGTATACGCTTGAGACATCATTGCTTGTTTCCACTGTTGGTAAAAATCAGTATGGCATGATGTTCCGCAAAACTCCGGTTTCTTAAAATCATCATACTTTAGTGAACCGAGCGCTGTTTGAGAATAAAGAGTGGTTGAACTGTACAACAGCAAGAAAGCGAGGAATAAAATTTTTCTGTTCATTTTTCTCCTCCAACTTAATTGTGATATGTTTGTAGCCTTTTGAAACATACTTAAAATATCATGGATCATCAAGACCTTGTTATCTTAAATAATATTTAGGGTTTTCCCGCAAAATTGATAAAAATGGTTTATTCATAAAAAAGAAGGCATGGGTATCATGCCTTCTCTATAACCAGCCTGATTAATTATTTATTTACCGCCTCTGCGTGCAGCAGATCCCTTTGGACCCGAGCCATCACAAACACCGGTGCCGGTTAAATTTCCGCCCTTTGCACCGTACCCGGTTCCGTTCTGCGGTCTAAGCGGATTTCCTGTTCCGTCTTTTTTGCCAAAACCTTTTCCGGAGTTCATGCTGCCTTGATTTGATGTGCCGAAGTTATCGCAAATGCCGTCTCCGTTTGCATCAACCCAATTTGTTTTAACACCTTTGCCCTGACCGCTGCCTGTTGTTTGTGCGTTTGCGGTTGACGCCAAGAAAAGAACCGAAAATACTACTGCGATTGTTAATAATGCCGTGCGTTTCATTTTACTGCTCCTTATATTTTGTTATTGAATTATTACTACGGCTCTTATATGGTAAAGATCATGCCAAAAATTTATTTAAGCATTCAGCTAAAAAATTAGGTTATTTGTAAAAAATATTTTTGGGAAGGATCTTTCTGTCGAACTGTTCGTCAGTGCAGTCGAATATTAATTGCGGTTACTTTATTCACATAGAAATATTTGAACAAATTATTGATAGGAATAAAAAAAGAGGCTGTTTCAAAAGTCATTCCGGATCAAGTCCGGAATTACAGTTCTGAGACAACCTCTCAATTATTAGTATGAAATTGAATTACATTTCAACAACGGCAAGAACATCGGCGCGTTGAAGAATTTTTAGAGTGGCTCCGTTCATTTCAACTTCTTCTCCGCCGTATTTTGCAAAAAGAACGTTATCTCCCTCTTTAATTTTCTCGCGCAAATCTTCATCTGTTCCCACGGCAATTACTTTTCCCATTCTCGGTTTTTCTTTGGCTGTATCGGGAATGTAAAGTCCTGAAGATGTTTTTGTTTCTTCTTCAATTGGTTCAACAAGCAAGCGGTCATCAAGCGGTTTAATCTTCATTTTTGTTTTACTCCTTATCTGATATTTAACATGGAATTAATTTTGGGAACATCGAAACCAATAATGGGACGATTATTAATTAATATAACAGGAACACCCATTTGACCGGTTCTTCTCTGCATATCTGCGGCGGCTCTTTGATCTCGCGATACATCCACTTCCGTAAAGCGGACATTCTTTTCCCTAAAATATCTTTTTGCATGATTACAAAAACTGCATGTGGGTGTTGTAAAAAGAATCACCTTTGGTTGAACGGCAGTATTCATATTATTCTCAATTTTATTTTATTAGATGAAAATCTTTTCCAAAAGATTCATTTCCTATGTAAAAACCCCGCTTGAATCGTTCCATATTTAATATCATCAAATACACAGAAGAAATTTTTAACAAGGAGAATTAAAATGCTTAATACAAATCTTACACATGTTCTTTCCGAACAGGAACACGCAAAGCTTTTACAAGAAAATGAAAACGTAATGATCTGCTGCGGAAGAATGGGACCTATGTGCATTCCCGTTTACGAAGTTATGGAAGAACTTGAAGGTGAATATACAAACGTGAAATTTGCCGACATGGAATTCGACACTCCGGATGCAAGAGTAATCCGCAATCTGCCGGAAGTCCGCGGTTTTCAAGGAATTCCTTTTGTTATCTATTATAAGAATGGAAAAGTTGTAAAAGCAACAAGCAGCATTCAAAGCAGAGAGCAAGTAACCGCAATTCTTGATGAAAAATTCGGCAAGTAA
>JAKAMS010000317.1 GCA_021812745.1 Bacteroidota bacterium
CGTTTGCAACGCCGCCTAATCCTGATAGATGCATTGCAATTCTTTCAATCTCTTCTGCAATAGAACGGATAACCTGCGCACGAAAACTTACCTGGGTGTTGGATAAATTTTCTATTGCATTAGTATGTGCATTAGTCTGCCCTACAACTGTATCTCCTGCAATTGATTCAGAAAGAATAATTCTTTGTTCTGGATTTGACCGTAACAATAATTTTTCAACACCCCTGTGCTGGTAGCCCAAATTAATTTCAAGATTATAAACCAATTCGCCATGACATTGAAATCGAAAATGTCCCGGCTCGATAACACCGGCGTGAATTGGACCAACTGCAACTTGGTGAATTTCTTTTCCTTCCATTCTATAAAAATGATATGGCTTGTCACCCAAAATAAAATTCTGTTTTCTTACCGGTCTAAGCCATGGATTATTTAACGGCAGATACCCATAATTTTCCGCAAGTTCGCACTCATAATAATTTGTCTGCGGGAATTCATTTGCCCAGCTTTCAAATTCAAAATTATGCTTATCAAATTCTCCGCCGGTAATATGAATCATTGAAGAATCCGTTTCCGCAAAGAGTGCTATTAATTTTTGTGGATGAGCTTTATCAATTGGGAAGAGACCGATCATTCTGTTGCCGTTAGACAATTCTTCTAAGACTGTATCTTTAAAATTATTTCTATCCTCAAAAGGAATTGCGGCAAGATCGAATGACTGACTATTTTGAACTTTGAGCGGCGTCATAAATTCATACCAAAGTCTTTCGTGATATTAATAATGTTCTGATAAATAACATCCGGTGAAAGAACGGAAATAGTTGTTAAAAGAATCAAGAGAAGAATAACGGTCAAATGAATAAAATCAAAATGTTCGGTTTCTGTTTCAGAATTATCTCCATTCTCTTTTTTATAAAGCATAGAGAAAATAATCTTGCCCATGTTAATAAAGATAAAAAGAAGGAAGAACATTGCTAATGCTAGAAGAGCGGGTTTGTTTGAAAAAAGTATTCCTTCAAAAATTTTTATCTCACTGAAAAATATTCCGAATGGTGGAATTCCGGATATTCCTAAGAAAGCCAAAAGAAATAGCCAGCCGGATTTTGGCATTCTAATTAAAACTGATTTTACTTTTGAGACTTCTCTAGAATTGTATCTGTTGTGAATATTTCCGGCGGTAAGAAACAAAATTACTTTCATTATGGAATTATAAATTGCGTGATACATGGCACCTACAAAAGCTAAGCCGCCGGTTCCTATTCCCAAAGTTATTAATCCCAAATGTTCAACACTGGAATAGGCGAGCATTCGTTTATAATTAGTCACCTTGAACATAAAAACAAACGCTACAAAAAGTGAAAGCAGTCCGCCGATTATAAGAATTGTTCTTGCAAATTCATACGAAGAGGTGGGTCGAATTATTTCAAAGATGCGGAGAACACCCATTAGCGCGGTTAAACGAAGAGAGCCGGACATCAATGCGGCAATTGGACTCGGCGCGTTACTCGTAGCATCAACATCGCCGGAATGCATCGGCGCTATTCCTATTTTTGTGCTTAATCCAACAAAGATAAATATGAAACTTGCTTTTAACCAGATTGGATTTAACTGTTTAGCATTCCGAATAAATTCCCAGAAGAACAATTGTTTCCCTTCCAGTATTGAACCTTTGGCAGAAAGCGTTAAGAATAAAATGCCAATAAAAGCGAATGCAATTCCAATTGAAACCAAAAACAAATATTTCCACATTGCTTCCAGAGCTTCTTCATTACGGTAAAAATAAATCAGAGGCGCAACGCATAATGTCGTTGCTTCTGCGGCAACCCAATACATACCAAAATGGTTGCTCAGCATCGCTGCGGAATTTGCCGTCAAATAAAAATTAAGAAGTACGAAGTATAATCTTTTGCTTTTCTCTGCTGCAATTGCAACCGGTCTTTTTAAATATGAGAATGAAACAAGTACAACCCAGAAATAAACATTCGAAAGAATCAGAATAAAAAATTTGCTGAGTGAATCTATACTGAAGAAAAAAGGTAAATTTGTATGATAGTAGCCAAGAAAAACACTCAGCGCCAGAATTAAATGAAGAACACTTACACTCAACGAAACAGAATACTGAATTCGGATGTCCTTAATAATATAGCAGAATAACGATGTTATTAGCGGCAGCAATATGAAAATGGAAAATTCGAACATCAGTCTTTTAACCTCCCGAGCGCGGTAACATCAAATCCATCTAAGGATGTGCTGATTTTATTTATCGCAATTCCCATAAGAAAAACAACTACAAACACATCAAGTAATGTTCCCAATTCAATCATCATCGGCAGTTCTGAAGCAACGGCGGTACCGAAAAGGAATATCCCGTTTTCCAAAATTAGAAAACCGGCAACGTGAACTATAAGTTTTCTCCGGAACATTATTATATAAATACCAATCACGATCGCCGAAAATCCGCTTGCAAAAGGGATTACATTTAATTCGGTGCTTTTGGAAAGAATGTTAGAAACAACAAATATTACAACCATAGTAGAAATAACAAGCAGTAAAAAAGAAAATTGTTGTATGGTTGGGTCTATCACTCTTTTAATATCGAGATCAAGAATAATTTTATTTATATATCTGGGAATAAGAAACACTTTAACCAGCAAGAGTGTCGCCGGAAGGATTACCCCGTAGATGGAGAAAGGGTAAATAAACGGAATCACAATTATTACGGATAGCAGTACACCCTGTATTTGCAAAACGGTTACATATCCTTTTACTCTTGAGGTAATGGAGACATAGAACAACGATAAACAAAATAGGATGCTTAGCACATTTCCCATAATCAACTCATTTTGTAAAAGTATAGATCAACAAGTTCAAGATTCCGATAGCTGTTGCGAATAAAAGATATTGCGGAATATTCTTCATCTTAAACCGGGATGTTATTGTTTCAACGATTGCCAAAGTCAGAGAGAGAATAATGCTACCGATGATAAAAATTACTATTCCAAGCAGATAGCTTTTAGCGCTGAACGGGTAGAAAAACGATATCTCAAGAATAGCGTAAATAAATAATTTTATATAACTAGAGTATAGATAAAGGAACAAATCAAAACCGGAATTATCCAGAATCATAACTTCATGAATCATTGTAAGTTCAAGATGAGTATTCGGATCGTCAACCGGCATCCGGGAACATTCTGTTATTGCAAGTATGAATGCCGAGATTGAACAGATTATTATAAAAACGATGTATGAAATATTATCTAATCTGATCGAATGATAGATATCGTAAATGGAAGTTAGCCCGCTTATAAACGCAACACTTCCAAGAGTGAAAAAGAAAATCGGCTCGGCAAACAATGCAAATGTTGCTTCGCGTGAAGCGCCCATTCCTTCAAATGAACTTCCAATATCCATTGCCGCTAATATTTGAAAGAATCTTGCAAGTCCTAATGTATATGCAAATAAAATTATATCACCGTTAAAACTGATCAACGGTTTCCAATAACCGATTGGAAGCATTGCGGCTGCAACAATAATCACAATAAAATTTACGAGTGGTGAAATCTGGCTTATAAAAGATGAACTCTTTGCGTTGATCGTTTCCTTTTTGAAAAGCCGAAGCAGATCATAATACGGCTGCAAAACCGGCGCACCGATTCTTCCGGTCAAAATTGCTTTCTGTTTGTTAATAAATCCGGCGAACAAAGGAGCAATTCCAATGATCACAATAATTGAGATAAGCCCTTGTAAAATTTCTATATCCATATAAATGCGATAAAACTATAAATAATTATCATAACTAAAATGAAAGCGATGTAATACCTAATATCGGTTTGACTTAGAAATTCTATTTTAGAAATAATTTTTCCTAATAAATTATAACCCGGAAGAACAATTTTAT
>JAKAMS010000318.1 GCA_021812745.1 Bacteroidota bacterium
CCGTCATCAAGACGCATTCTCGTTCCATAGGTGTTGAAGATTCTTACTATACGAGTATCGAGTCCATGATAACGATGATATGCCATTGTAAGAGCTTCTGCAAAGCGCTTGGCTTCGTCATAAACACCGCGCGGACCAACAGGGTTAACATTTCCCCAATAATCTTCACTCTGCGGATGAATTAGAGGATCACCGTAAACTTCCGAAGTACTTGCAAGTAGAAACGTAGCACCTTTTTCTTTGGCTAATCCTAGCGCCTTATGCGTACCAAGAGATCCTACCTTTAATGTTTGAATGGGATATTTCAAATAATCAATAGGGCTTGCAGGTGAAGCGAAGTGTAAAACATAATTAATATTGCCAGGAAGATGAATATAGTTTGTAACATCTAATTTGATGAACTGGAAATTTTCGTTTGAAATTAGGTGTTGTATATTTTCTATTCGTCCTGTCAAAAGATTATCAAGACAAATTACTTTCAATCCTTCATTAATTAATCTATCGCAAAGATGAGACCCTAAAAAACCGGCGCCTCCGGTAACAACAGCAATTTTATTTTTCATTTGTTTATACTTTTATACGGTTTTTCTTTGCGCCGTTTGCCGGTCTAGAATAGTAATAATAATATTTATAGTACGATCCGTAACCGCTTCTGTAAGTGAAATTGTTCAGAACTACTCCAATAAATGAAGAACGGTCGTGACTCAATAACTGAACGGCTTTTTCCATCAGTTCGACCTCGGTATTATTGGCAGATACAACAAGTAAAGTTCCATCCACCATACTCGACATGATTTCCGAATCAGTAACTGCAATAATTGGCGGAGAATCAATAATTATGTAGTCGTACTCATTTTTTAATTTCTCAAGGAAAGATTCCATCTGTGTGGAGCCCAAAATTTCTGAAGGATTTGGTGGAATAGTTCCGGCAGTTATAAAATCGAGATTATTAATTTCTGATTTTCTGAGAATCTCGCTAAACGATGCTTGACCGAAGAAATAATCTGAAAATCCTGGAAATCTCTTTTGATTAAAGACAGTGTGAATCCTAGGTTTTCTTAAATCGGCATCAATAATAATTGTTTTAAAATTTGCCTGAGCAAAACTACCGGCAAGGTTGATTGAAGTTGTTGTCTTGCCTTCTTGCGACGTAGCAGAAGTAACCAAGATAGTTTTTAGCGCTTCTTTATCAAGTTTAGAGAATTTAATTCTAGTTCTAAGAGCGCGGTAAGCTTCGCTGGCACTTGCATCCGGTTTCTTAGCAACAATAAATTCAAAATCTTTATTACCAGATTCTATCCCCTCAATTTGAGGAACCCATGCCAAAACATTGATATTTCTGTTCGAAATGTCTTCAGGTGTTTTTACAGTATTATCAAGATAGTTCTTAACAAAGGCAAAGCCAACTCCCAGACCAATGCCAAGAATCAATCCAATCATTACAATTAATAAACGATTCGGTTTTGAAGGAAGCAGCGGAACCAATCCTGCATCAATAATTAGCGCATTGCCAGGAACAGATTGTTCATTAATAATTGCTTCTTGATAGCGCTCCTCGACCTGAAGATAAAGTTTTTCATTTGCAGATTGCTCTCTTTGCAGTCTGGCAAGATCAATTGTGCTGGTAGGAAGTTGATTCATCTTTTTGTCATAATCGCCAACAATCTCATTCATTTTTTTATAAGAAGCAGTTAGTGCTTGATATTTTACTTCTTCATCCAAAACTTTTCTCGTAAGATCTTTTATTTCTTCAGGTGTTGATGCTAGAACCCCTGCACGAAAAACTGATAATTGACTATTAAGTTTATCTTTTAACTCGCTAATATTAGCATCAGCTTCTTTCACTAATTTTTGAGAATTACTGTTCGGATTAGCCATTGCCCTATCTTTTTGAATTGTTAAGGCGCCAATCTGTTCTTGTAATTTTTTAATGTACGGCTCAGTTGCCAAATTTTCTATGTAAGCAGTTAATGTGGGATCGCGTTTTTTTAACTCATCTTTATAATTATTAAGCGTTTTCTCAGAGATGGTCATATCAATTTTAGTCGCATTCATTTTTGCTTGAATGTCAGAAGATTCCGTAATAAGAGCTTTCGCTTGTTCAGGTAATTCTACAATACCGCGCTGTTCTTGAAAATTTTTCATCGTTTCTTCAACACTAGCCAAAGAGGCTAACTTTTCGTCCCTTTGCTGTGCAAGAAAATTTTTAATTACCGTCAATTGCTGCCGATTGTATGCTAAATTAATTTCTTTGTATGCTGAAGCATAACTGTTGGCAATTACAGCCGACTCGTAAGGCGAAGTGGACTCGGCAGAAATTTCCACTATATCTAGTCCGCGTTTTTGATCTATAGATACCTTGGAATTTAACAAAGCAACTATTGCTTCAATCGGCTTTAGAATTAGTGAGCCGGATTTTGAACTCAAGTTTTCATCAATTATAAGAGCAAAGTTCTTTTTGTTAGAGCTTGTTTTGAAACTATCAATAAGCGAATTACCAACTTTCTCTTTAAGATGGTAACTTTTTAGAACCTCAATCTCATTTGCTATGAAACGGTCACTTCCAAAATCCTGGAACTCAGGAATAAGAGACCCTGAAAGAATATTCCCTTGCGGTTTTGAAAGTTTAATAACAGTTGTGGACTTATATATGTTAGGAGCGTTAATTGCATAGATTACAGCAACCAGCAACCCGGTTAAACTTATTAGTAAGATCGGCACAAAATTCAACCGGACTAGGTTTACATAGTCCTTAAGTGTATGAGTCTCTTGTAATATTGGGGAACTTGTTTGGGTATTAATCACGAGAATACTCCTTTTATTTTCTCACAATATTAAGCACTAAAATTGATAATGAAATTAAAACACTGAACACAGACATCCATATGCTAAAATGGTCGCGGAAATATAATCTCGGTTCACCCGGAACTACTAAAATATCACCTGCTTCCAATTTGGGAACTTTTCTATATTTATTTTCAAGCTTCGATTCATAAAGAAGGTCGTTATAAGTAAATTTTATCATAGTTTGTGTTGAATCGTCATTTAGTCGGTAAATTCTTAGATCTTCAAGATCCGCTGCATCTGTAGGTCCGCCAGCGTAAGATAAGAGATCTGCAACAGTTGAATAACTCGGCACAGTATATTTTCCGGTAAATTTAACCCATCCCCAAACAGAGACCTTAATATTCACCGCTTCCGGATCTGAGTAATTATAATATCCTCCTTGCGGATTCAATCTCGCCCCTAATACATCAGCACCTAATTCGTAATCCTTAACTTGTGCAGCTAAGGAAACGTACCCTAATATGAAGATGATGAAAATTCGAATAGTAATTTTCATTGATACTTCCTTTATCAAATTATTTTTCGTGCAGTAAATTAGAAAGCTTGAATGAAGATATAAAACTTCCAATAAATCCCAATAAGACACCGATCACAGGAATTAGGATATTAATAAACTCTAAATACATTATAAATTTAATGTTATAATAAATCTTAGTCAATAAAAACAAAACACCGTGAAAAATCAGTAAAGTAAAAACCGACGCAATAATTCCAATGAACAAACCGTTAATGATAACCGGTATCTTCATTGTCTTTTCAACAGCTCCGACTAATTTCATAGTTAAATAAAGGTCCCTATTCCCATAAATCTGAATTTTATTATTACTATAGACAAGATAAATTGATAAAAGTATTAAGATCACAGATAACATATAAATGACATACTTGAATGATTTGAGAAAATTAAGAATACGCAGAACAGTCTTGTAATCGTAAACAACATCAGTAACGCCATTTATCTTCTTGAATTGATCTGTGAACTGTTCAATGTTGATTTCATCCAAAGATTGAGGTTGAAATTTTAC
>JAKAMS010000319.1 GCA_021812745.1 Bacteroidota bacterium
GAAACAGAAAACAATTTAGAACCGGTAGATTTATCAGTTCCATGTTTTTTAAACCACTCGCCGCCTTTGTTTACAATATGAGGAATGGACGCTAATGTTTCGACATTATTCACTGTTGTTGGTTTACCAAGATACCCCGTTGTAACCGGAAACGGAGGGCGGTTGCGTGCCTCTCCTCGGTTCCCTTCCAGCGATTCAATCAATGAAGTTTCTTCACCACATACATAAGCACCGCTTCCCATTCTTATTTCGATTTCAAAGTTGAGTCCCTTCTTACCGAGAATATCTTTGCCAAGCAGATTATCTTTCTTCATTGTTTCAAGATAATCCTCTAAAGATTTTTTCATGTATTCATATTCACCACGCAGATAAATAATTCCTTTCTTTGCACCAATAACGAATCCAGCAATTACCATTCCATCAAAAACTAATTGGGGATATTCGAGTAGAAGTACGCGATCTTTGAATGTTCCCGGTTCTCCTTCATCTGCATTACAGATAATAAATTTTTCTTCAGAATTTGCCGCAGCTACCATCATCCATTTTGTTGCTGTAGGAAATCCGGCTCCTCCTCTTCCCTTCAATTTCGATTCGCGTATTTCGAACAGAATATCTTCACGAGATTGCGCAATCGCTTTTTTAATTCCTTCTCCACGATTGTATTCAGAAAATAATACAGCACCTTTTCTTTTATCCTTTTCCATAATTATTTCACCTCATTAAGAATTTGCACGGCTTTCTCGGGTGTAACTTTTGGATAGACTCTTTCATTAATCAAAACAGCCGGACCTTGATCGCACATGCCTAAACAATTAACAAATTCAAGAGTGAATTTATTGTCTTTGGTTGTCTCCCCGAATTTAATTCCGAGTTCTCTTTCCAGTGCCTTTGCTACAGCCGTTTTGCCTGCCATGTCGCACGTGATAGTCTGGCATAGGCGAACAATGTTCCTCCCTTTTGGCTGTGTGTTGAGAAAAGAATAAAACGAAACAACGCTGAATACTTCTACCGGATGAATATCTAGTAAGCGAGCAACTTCTTGCTGAGCAAAGTCCGGTATATATTTATGTTTTCGCTGAATATCTTGAAGGATGGGAAGAAGCGAAGAACGATCCTTGCCGTATTTATCTACAAGAAGTTCTATTTCTTCAGTCATAGCATTTTTTTCTAGAACTAGCATTATCTTTTCTCCTCAACTTTGTGTAACAACAATTCCACTTTTCTTACAAGTTCATCCGGTGAAATGGGCTTCTCAACAAAATCATCCACAGGAACCATTTCATTTTTCCCAAATTCAAATCCAATTGCTTTTGAGACTGAGGTATACATCAAGATAGGTGTTATAATGTTTTCTTTGCGGAATTTTTGCGCAAGAAAAAATCCATCATCTGGTTCATCCATCATGACATCAAGAATAATCAAGTTTGGTTTTTTCTCTTTAACAATTTTGTAACCGTCGTTTGGATTATTTGCTGTAATAACATTGTATCCTTTCGATTTCAATACCAAACTGCTCGCGTCAAGAATATCCGGATCGTCATCAATAATTGCAATAAGTGCCATTCTACTCTCCATTTGTTAATTTGTATTTATTGGTAAATTGATTGTAACAGTCGTTCCTTCACCAAAAGCCGATTCCACCTCAACTTTACCGTGATATGAATCTACAATACGTTTTACTATAGTAAGACCATGATTAATTACCCTGATTCCGCGCATTCGATTATTTTTAATACGGTAATATTCCTTAAATATTTTTATCAATTCTTCTTGCCGTATTCCTATACCTGTATCTTTTATTCCAATAGAAATGAAATTCTTCACTCTTATAACGTCAATAAATATTTTTCCGCCAGTCTTGTTAAATTGTATTGCATTGCTTAACAGATTTTTAATCAAAAGTGTAATTTCATTTTGATTAACAATAAGAGCTGGTAAATCTTTTTCGATCGTAGAAACTAAAGAAATGTCTTTTTTTGTTAACTCAACTTCCAAAAGCTGAATAGTATTATGAATGATTTTGTGAAGGTAAATATTTTCTGCATTAAGCAGTTTGGTTTTCAATACCATTTAATTTTTTAATTCTATTTTTAGAAATCTCTTCTTTCTTATACTTTGCTAATATTATGGGAATTTCTTCTATCACCACTCTTCCATAATAATCTTCATTGATATTTATAACCGGAGCGATGCTGCAAGTACCAATACACGCAACCGTCTCTAGTGTAAAATTTTTGTCTTGCGTCGTTTGTCCAGCTTTTATTCCAAGTTCACTTTCAAGAGTTGATAAAATACTCGCGGATTTTTTGACATGACATACGGTTCCTCTACAAATACGGACAACATTTTTACCAGGAGGAGTTAATCTGAATTGATCATAAGATGCGGCGACATCACAAACTGAACTGAGAGGAAGATTCACATATTCTGCAATAGCACGCAAATCATCTTTAGGAAGATAACCAAATGCTTCATGGACATCATGAAGCAGTGCAATCAAGTTTTTTCCATCTCTAGGTGGATATTTTTCTAAGATTCCTTTTTTCATCAGGCTCTCAATTTTCCGAATTATGTAGTTGATTTGCATATAAGGTGCCAATTACTGGCAAATTTAAACCTCTAAAATCAACGTTAAACAGAATAAATTAATGAGAGAATTTTAAGGATTTCCTAACTATGAGAATAAACTTCAATAATTTCCTAAAACATTAGAGTTTAGTAAGAATTCTGGAAAAGTAAAAGCATCTGGGATTTCAATGAAATCTGTTGAGCGGATTGTATGTAAAATAAACGGACTAAAATCTCAAAACATACTAACTATATTCAAACTCCGGTATAAATTATTTTACTTTTTATGGTGAAGGAGTTTATCTTTTTTGAGTACTTCATTTTCCATCTGCTTTTTATATAAAGATAATTTTTTCGAAAGTGTGTTGTTAGAAACGGCAAGAATTTGAACAGCTAGCAAAGCGGCATTTTTAGCTCCGTCAATTGCCACTGTCGCAACCGGAACCCCGGAAGGCATTTGCACAATTGATAGTAAAGAGTCTAAGCCGTTAGTTGACTTTCCTAGAATTGGAATTCCAATTACAGGCAAAGTAGTATGAGCCGCTACAATTCCGGGAAGGTGCGCTGCGCCGCCCGCCCCAGCAATAAATACTTTTGCGCCATTCTTTTGAGCAGATGTTATAAATTCGACTGTCTGCTTAGGCGTTCTATGTGCAGAAAGAATTCTTGTCTCAAAATTCACTCCAAATTCTTTAAGTGTTTCTTCGGCTTTCTGCATAACATTATAATCTGAATCGCTCCCCATTAAAATAGCAACTTGATTTTTTTTCATTTCTTCTTCTCTTGAATTATGTGATTTTGATACTCAAAGATAATAGCTGATAATTAATAAGCAAAGTGTGTTTAAATAAAAAAAGCGGAACTAGTTTTTCTAGATTCCGCTCTACCATGAAAGAATTTTCATCTATTTTCTTGTAATTGATCCTACCCCTGAGACATTGGTTCTAGTTTTTTCTGGATTGCCGTAATAATCTATAGAACCGACTCCAGAAACAGATGCATCTAAATATTTTGTAGCATAGACATCGGCGCTAGCCGCACCGCTAACAGAAATTAATACTTCCTTCGCCTTTAACTCTCTAGCATTAATGTTACCCGCACCAGAAAGTTCTGCGCGAAGTTTTTCTACTTCACCAATTAAATGAATGTTACCCGCTCCGCTCAAATCAACATCAAATTCAGTTTCGTTTATTCCTTCTACCTCAATATCATTGGCACCGGAAACTTCGATATCAGTAAGGTAAGGTGTCGTTATTTCAATTAAAATTTGTTTACGCGGAGAAATATTTTTTCTTGTATCAAG
>JAKAMS010000320.1 GCA_021812745.1 Bacteroidota bacterium
CGGCCAGTCCATCTGTTTAATCACGGGACCGTTTACTGCCAAATTTTCCTTTCTTTCAACTACCAATATATGATGTCTGAAAGCGGCGTATTTATATTGTCCAATTTTTGTCCAACCTCCTTTTTCTGAAAGGAAACTATCTTGGGGTGTTTGAATCCATGAGCGCGGCATAAATTAATTCCTCATTTCTTAATCAAGATAAAATTATTTGTTTGACGAAAGATCTTCATCACCGGTTAAAGTTATACTCCCAACCGGTAAACGTAATCCGAAAAACCAGTACCAGGCATCTACTCCAAGGTTTCTCCCAAACCCTAATTGCAAATAATCCAATGCCGTAGTTGCCATTACACCCAAAGCAATTTCGGGAGTGCTGTCAAGATTGAAATCCGGTGCAGAAACATTTAACCCGACTCCGACATTCCAGAATTTGTTATAAAAAAATGATTTCCGTGTGCCCCATTTAAATAATAAACTATACGAGGGCGCTGCCTGGAATTGTTTTGTCAATTTTGTAGCTGAGTTATTGATGGGGTCTAGAAAGACAACTCCAGCTGATAATTGTGAATGCAAACCTATCTGGAACATAGTACATGATCGGCGTTCAAGTTCAATATTAATGGGTGTTTGATTTTCTTCGGATTTATTTTCGATAGTAGCTTTAAAATGAATCTCGTCACCTGCAGAACGTTGACCGGTATTGCGTAAATCAATTTCAGTATCATCCGGAATATCTTCCATCAACATGAATTTTACCTTATCGGTGAATTCAAGGTTGACCTGAGTTTGCTTTTCAACAGATGTAGCATTCCAATTTTGAAGCTCAGAAATATTAACGCCGATGCTGTCTTGAAGAAACGTACCAAAGTTTGGTAAACATGTTTTGGAATCTTTGATAACCTTATCAACTGTTCCTTTAAGCACCGCTTGAATCTTACCTTTCTGCTGTTCAAGGTTTTTAAATTGATCTGAAAGTAGCTTTCCATCAGTCTGAATACTTTTGAGAATTCCTATAGCACCTGTGAAATACATCAGTCCGCTGCCGACCGGGTTGGAAGAGTTTGATATATCACGGATTAATTTGGCGAGGTCTTTAACATCGGTTGCTATTGTATTCGCACTATTAAACAATGGGTTCATTAAAGAAATTAAACGATTGTCTTTTGTGTTCACATCATAAATTTTCTTAAGACTATCGCTGAAGCAATTGTAGCCGGATTCGAGTTTAACTTTCAGTTCACTCAAAAGCGTTTTGACTCTATCAAATGATGTGATTCCTTTTTTGTTATAATCTTCGGCTTCTTTAGAGGCATTTTGAAATTCTTGCTGTAACTTCTCCGGCGCGGGCATTGCAAACCTTGGAATTTCAGTAAAGACACCGTCGCTGTATGTATCAAATTGCGGTAAGTGAATTGGTGTAGTCTTTCCATTTTGGTCCCGTAAAAAACCTCCCAACCGGAAGTAAACCCTCTTTTCCTTAAGTGATTTATCAATTTCATCAACAAGACCATTAATATGTTGTCTTACTATATCAAAGATTCGTTCATATTGTTTTTGAGGATCTTCATCGCTACCTAAAATTTCGTTTGCCGTCTGTCTTAATTTTCTATCTTGGCTGATATAAGTTTCCAATTCGCCCATACTAGATGAGAATAAATCAATATTCTCTCTCCGTGTTTTGTAATCGCTCGATGTACTTCCCATGAGATCAAGAATTTTATTCTGAATTTCTAGGATGCCGGTTATAAACTTTAGTTTGCCTAGTTCTGGTTCTACATCCTGCCTTACGGATTTAGCCATTTTATCCCTAAGTGCTATTTTGTCAATACTAATTTTCAATGTGCTGTTAATATCAACTATAGGGAATGTTGATTTTCTAAAGTCAATATCGAAAACCTTACCTTGCCGGTCTGTTTCATGAAATGTCAAAATCTGGGCATTAATCCGGATTTGTACAATTAGTACAAAGCAAATTATACTGAGGGAATAAAATAATTTCTCGCTTTTCATAATTTACCCGCGGCTAAAAAACCCATGTCCACCGACAAGAAATCAATCTCGTCTTCTTTACGCAAAATCTTGCAGACTTTATTATCTAAAGTGACAAAGAAAACCATCACCTTATTTAGATCTTCCTTCGAGATATCCGCAGCTCCTGCTTTGAGCTTTTTAATTTCTTTCTGAAGAATATTTCTGTCTGTCACCCAGCCGACTTTACGTGCAAATCCATTCACAACTGGTTTTGCTCTTTTATCAACGATTTGAACAACCTTTTGCGATAATTCATCGTTACCAAGTACAATCGCAACAATAACATCTTCATCAAAAATTAAATGGCTAAATATTTTTTTTGCCAATGCAATGTCATTCGATGGGAAAATAATTGTGTGATCAAGTTGCATAATATTTTCTCCTATTTAGTATTCTCAGCATCTAAGATAATTGCTAACTCTTATTTTCATCATCCGCCTTCGGTTTATTCGGTATTAACTTTCCTTCCCGCTCTTCACCTTTTGTTACAAACATTGTCTTGAATAATTCGGCAAGTTTATTTGTTGCCTGGTCTGTAAACATTCCAACGAGTGTACTAATTGCGGCGATACCGTATAGGTTTGCATCAATGCTCGGAGCGCTACTTGAAAATAACCCGGCGCGTACAACAAGATAGAAAATCATTGAAACCATTCCGCCAAGTATCGGTCTGCCAAAATACCATAGACTCCATGAACGGAATAATCTTCTTTGCCCGCGGAAATCCATAAGCGATGATAAACCGTGTGTTGAACCTCCGAGTACACCAAATAGTAAACTGAGGATGAGAAGACGAATTCCTAAATCCATTTCTTTTGCTTCTGCCTGTTTTTTCTGCTCTTTTACTGGTATGAGAGTAGAATCGGCTTTGCTTTTCTGTAATGATGAATCAGCAATAGTTTGAGAAACAGAAAGCGAATCTTTAGCTAAACTATTTTTTATTTGATCTTTAGTAGGTTCTGCCGGCCAAATATTTAAGACAACGATAATTGCAGTAATACCGGTTATGATATTCCACGCGGCAAGTAAACGATGAAATAATGGCTGCATTGCACCAAGATCATCGGTTACATATTGCGAATCATCTTTTTCTTTCCACTTTAAATTATCGGGAGGAATTGGTTTTTCTTCTGCCATCGCTAATTCTCCTTACATTTTTTAGAATCTTGTTATTGTCTTCCTAATTGATCTGATAATCCGTTATTATAATTTTAAAATTCTTTTAACCGTTGTGAGAATTAGAAATTAAACCGTTAAAACGGTTATTATATTTTGCAATGTGTTTCTAACCCCGCGATTAATCGCGGGGTTAATCAGAGGAAAGGTTATTTATTAAAACTGTTTCAACAGTTTATCACACTATATTTTAGAATTAACAAAACACGTTTTATTCATTAATTATTATTCTCTCTTTAAATATTTACTGCGGTACCATTAGCAATTATCGGTAGTTTATCCAGCATCCAATTCTCTGCGGCAATTTGATCCTTGAAGCATTGTGTTCTATATATTGTTCGCTGTAGAATTGGATTTGTGTGATACTTTAGCCATTGGTGGCGGATATCAACATAAGATGTAATCCATTTTTTTTCATCACCGCCTTTTGCTGGAGGAAACTCGCCGAACCTTTTTCTCAATGCCTGCAGTATACTTCCCGAATGAATGTAGCTGTCATAAATAACCAGCAAACTTAACGGCAGTTCAAATCCGTTCTTGGTAAAGAATTCATAAGCGGGATTGTAATAAACCAAATCAAAGAATTCATCTTGCGTTCTTCTCATAATTTCATCTTCATTTGCGGATGTTCGAAGCAGGTCTTTAAAAGTTTTGTTATC
>JAKAMS010000321.1 GCA_021812745.1 Bacteroidota bacterium
TATATGTTGCAACAATATCCAGGTAAGGGTTAGTAATGTCGCTTTCGAATCGCAATAAACCTGTCGCATCAAAAGTTTTGAAGAATTCCAGTTTAGAATCTTGTAATAATTCAAATGCGCCCTGCGCTCGCGTTTCTCCGCTAAAATTGGAATATTTTAAGTCTCCGCGCATTTCAACAATTAATTCTTGATTTGCCGCTTGCGAGAGAATGATAACAGCTTTTGCGCTGTTTTCTGTTCGGATTTCAATCTCATAATCAAAGTTTAGAGGTTTTTCAGTTTCTTCTTTATAGTTCTGTAAATCTTTCTCTTTTAAAAGAACCTGCTGAAAGCGTGCAAGTTCTTTGTCAATTTTAGAGGAGTCTTCAACAAAAATAAAATTAAAATTTTTATTTGCTACTCCGCCGCTTTCTTGTCCGCTTGTATAAGTTAGATCTGTATCTTTCAATAGAACCTTTCCTTGAAAGAAAACGCGGTCACCATTTTTGGTTAAATGCCAATCACCATCTGTTCCTATTAAAAGATCTCCGTAAAAGAGAGGGCTTACGCTTTGCGATTGCTGACCAAGTACTGCAAGATCTCCGTTAAAGAGAAGTTCTATTTCTTTTGTTTTGAATCCTTCAAAATTAATACCGCCTTTGCCGTTAATTGTTCCGGAATATTTTGTATCGCCTGCATTTGAAAGGACGAAATTGTCAACAATCATAGACTGTTTTTCGAAACGCAACTTCATTCCGCATTTATAATTCAGATTATTGAAACGGCTTTTAAATATTCCATCAGTTAAGCTAAGCTCGCCGGAATAAACAGGCGCGTTAATTGTCCCGCTTATATTTACATCTGCAGAAAGTATTCCGCTCTGGTCTATAATACCGGGCAGAGTTCTTCCCATGCTATTCAAATTAAATTGCGAAGAAGTCATTTGTATGCTGACCGGTTCATTTTGCATGACCCTTTCTTTAACTGATGTAAAACTCAAATCAATTGGCAAAATTCCTTTGACTAAAAAGAGCGGTTTATTTTCATTCGAAGTGGAATCCAGAAATGCAATATTGGTTGTAAGTTTTTTATCAATGTAGTTTAAAGATCCTTTTATGTTGCCCAAATGAGTTGTCGGCAGCTTAAGATTTTTCAAGTCAACGGAAAGATCAATAACCGGGTTTTCAAGTTCGCCTTTAATTGTTGCGCTTGCAGAACCGTTTGCAGTAAGCTGATTATCCTTAAGCCCAAAAGCATAACGTTCTAAAATGTCTCCGGAAATTCCGGTTGCATTCAAAAGCCAATTTTGTTTGCCTGAGCTCTCGATAATTCCGCTTAGACTAATAAGAGAAGTATCGCGCTGCATGCGGCATTGAATGACTTTGAAATAATCGGGATTAAACAGAACTTTTATTGTGTCTTTGTTTTTCCAATCCACATTATTATAGTTAAACGAAAGATTATCTATCATTAATTGTTGTTCGCCGGGAGTCATCTTGATAATACCTTCCGCTTCGGTGTCAAACATATCTGCAATATTAGCCGAAGCACTGAAGAATAGCTTGCTCTGGTTAAACGTAAGATCAGCGGCAATAGATTTTATATTGCTGCCGGAATAAAATCTTTTACCCGTTAAAGAAGCCGTTCCAAAAAGTTTATCGAATGAAAGGAAATTATTATCGCGCGTGAAGTTAAGTTGTGTATCAAAGCCTGAAAGATAGATTGTCTTATCCTTCTGCATCATAACAAAGTAATCGAGGTTCAGCTCCGTTGAGACAGAAAAATTTCCGGAGTCATTTTTTACATTACCGTTAAATTCGCCCGAAAAATCGAGCCGGTCGTAACCAATAATCGTGGTTAATAATTCTAAATCCTTAAACTTACCGCTGAAATTAAATTTCAAATTATCGTTTACAAAACCCGGAAGCTCTAACGACGAAGAATCGCTTTCCGCATTCGTTTTTACTATTGATAAAGGATTTAATTCGGAAATTTTTGACGCGATAATTTTTGAAATCGTTTTTGATTCGTATGTTACCAACTCAATGGCTTTACTTAAAGAAAAATTACCGTCAATTTTGAAATCGGCAAAATCCGACGTAAGAATAATTTCCCGCTTAGTAGAATCTTTTTTGAAAGAACATTGAATATCTGAGTTGCTTATTCTTTCACCTTGAAAGCGTGAAGAATCAATGCCAACTTTAAATGTTGCGTTTAGTTCATCCGGATTAAAACTCTTACCGTCTGCGCTGATGTAAAAATTGAAATTGCTTTCATACTTCTCATCTTTCAAAAATCTTGCAAGATCTACATTCTTTAACTGTCCGGCTAAATTGTAAGAGGGGATAGTGTCTTTATCAAAAGATATATCTCCTTTTATAAAAGTAGAAAGTTTACCGCTGGCGCCGTCAATTTGCATGTCAATTAAACGGTTTGAAGCATGGGAACTGAAATTAAATTTATCAATATCAAAGCCGTCAACGCGGGAACCGTCCGCATTGATTTGGAAATCAGCGGCAATATCTGCAATTGAAAAACCTTTTCCTTTAAGCTTTCCGTTCGATACCAACTTTGTGTTGATATTTAATATTGGAAAGAGATCAAGGTTTTCGGTCGAGAAATTAATATCATAAACCATTGGTTTAGAAGCGAGATTCATTGCCGCTTCAAGAGTCAATTTCCCGTCATCAATATTTCCGGAAAAGCGGGATTTGAAATTCAGAGGTTCGCCTTCAAATTCCATATTAACATTTGTAACATGGAGTTGTGTGTATTCAGGAAGTTTTAGCGATGGAAGAAACGCATGTATGTCTTTGTAGTTTATATCCGTTTCGTTCATCTTGGCAGTTATAAAAAGTTTTTCCGGTTTGTTAAGATTCTGGACTTTACCTTCCATCTTAATGTGTGTGTCACGGTAGTCTACAATAAACTTATCAATTTTGAAATTGCCGAACTTACCATGAGCTTTTAAATCCAGCGAAGGATTGCCTTTTAAAATCTCTGTTGCAGGAATGAATGATGATAGATCGTCAAAGTTAAAAGACTTTGCTTTTGCGCTTATTGTTATGGGGTAATTTTTAAAATCTTCTAACTGCACTTTTCCAAATAGATTTAAGCTGTCAATCCGCGCGTTGATGTTTACTTCGCTGCTGTCGGTTTGAAAAGATAAATTGCTAACACTTACAAACTCTTTTGTTATTGCAAATTCGCCGGAGATATCTTTTAGATTAAAATGCGAGAGGTTCGGCTTGAACGATAATTCATTCAATACCAGCAAATAATTCGAATTGGGAATATCTGTAAATGCCCGTGCAGAAAAATTTAGTTTTTCAATCCGTAAATCTTCCGGATTTAATGTTGAATATACCTTCTGCGATTTTAAATTATCGAAAGATTGTCTTCTAAACGAAATGTTATGAAACTGAATATCGTTGGCTTGAATGGCAAACGAGAATGTAGACGAAGTTGTATCAACCGGTTTTGGCTTTATCAGTTTTTCAAAATTCCATTGACCATTCTGGTCTTGAAGCATTGCAATTTTTACATCTTCTAATAAGAGATTTCTTACAAAGATTTTCTTTAGCAGAAGTTGAAGAGGGCTAGTTTTTACTTCTATCTTTTTTGCAAAGAGCAGGGTGTCGCTGTCAACAATTATAGAAGAATTGCGTAGAAAAATAGATGTAAGAATTGTTCCGTCAATATTTTCTATGTTTAATTTACCGTTGAGTTCTTTATTGACAAGATTAATAACTTTTTCTCTTAATAACTCTCTAAACGTTTTTGTCTGAGAGAATCCGACAATTAAAATAGTTAGAATTAAGAGTGCTAAGAAAATTCCAATGAAAACGTTTACTGTTTTCCTGAATAAACTTCTCTTAGCTT
>JAKAMS010000322.1 GCA_021812745.1 Bacteroidota bacterium
GAAATTTTATATACAAGAATTACGCTGAGAATAGAAAGAATGAATGGGAAAAGCACACTAACAATTTCGTTATACCCGAACAATGCAAAGAATAGCGAATTGAACAGCGTTGAGAACTTTCTAATTAGAAATATTGGATAGCCGGCAAAACCGGAATTATAAGATCCGTTTAAAAGCTGGAATGAAAGCCAGTTGTAATAAGAGTCATCAGAGAATAAAAGACCATTGAAAAATATTATCCTAACAATAATGGCGGAGACTAAAATTAGAGAAAGGAAATATTTCTGCGGAATTAAGAAATTAAAACTGGTTTTAGTATTAGAAATTTCTGAATTCAACTTGTTGTTTTATAGGAATATTTAAAAAGTATACAGAACCGAGATAATATGTGAATCGCCAAGTCCATATTTTATTGGAACGTACGCATAATCAAGATTGATCCCTTTCCAATTAACTCCGAATCCGGCAGAAAGATTTTTTGTATCGTATCCGCTTGCATAGCCGATGCGGATTGATAACAGTTTATCATATACAGCTTCTCCGCCGAAATGAATATGTGAATCATTTTGCAGAGTATATTTTTGAAAACCGCCAAGAGCTGAAAAATCTAATTTCGAATTTTGTAATGAAAAATTATAAGCAGCACCTAAACGAAAATCCGTTGGCAGTTTTGTCGGTTCGCTACGAAGTTGATTCATTGAACCTAAATTGCGAATAGCAGCGCCAAAAGTAAGTCCGGCTATGTTACTTTGATAAGTTGCACCGAAGTCAAAACCATATCCGGATGCATCATCAGAAAATAAATTTTCGTAAATGTATTTATAAGTAACGCCAAAATAAATTTTTTCAATTAGATGAAAAGCTGTTGAAATACTGCCGTTAAAATAATGCGCGCTAAATTTTGATTGCACATCACCCGGCATTGTACGGATTTCAATATCAGCAATATTTGTTGTGTTCACTCCAACTGCAATGGGCAGACCAAATGCAGTAAAACTTCCGCCGAACATTTCGGAATTCAAATCTTGCAAAAGTGAGTTGTGAGTAAATGATAACTGAGTTTTATTAGTTATAGCCAGAAGCGAAGGATTATAATTCAAAGCTGATAAATCGTTTACACCAACTACACCAAGGTCGCTCATCGCCACATTACGCGCACCAAATCCAAATTTTAGAAACGATAAACCTGAATTGCCTGCAGATTGCGCTGACAATGTTGCACTAATCATAAGTAGAAATAAAATCTTTTTCATTATTCTTTCTTTTAGAAATTAACGTTTATACCAACAATATGCTGGCCGCCCGATGAATACGGTTCAATGACAAAAGCATAATCAAGACCAATTTTTAGAGAATTTAACAGATGGAAATATGAGAACCCGAAAGTTGGTCGAGCAGGAAAATCAGAATTGCTTAGATTAAATTTATCAATACCCGCGCGTAAAAATAAATTTTCGGAAATATTATATTCGCCGCCGGCGCGTATGATATTTGTGCCGCCGTTGCTGCTTTCGAATTCAATTGCTGCAATAATTTTTGGCTCATCAAATTTATATGAGAATCCGATTTTTTTCAGTAGCGGGAATTTGTTTTTTGTGATGCTTCCGCTTGTCCCATAAATTTTACCGGAATCCCATTCATACTTGCTGTTGATATCCGCAAGCATAAATGATAATGTCATCTTCTCACTCAAAGAATAGAGCGCGCCTAAATCAAAACCTAATCCCGATGAAGTTAAATTTTCATACAATTTATAGTAGTAGAATTTGAAAGCAATACCGATAGAAAGTTTTTCGGAAAATCTATTAGCTACTGCTACAAAGAATTGATTTTCACTCGTTGAGATATCTCCGGTTTTTCTTCCTTCGCTGTCGCGTGCGTCTATATTAGAAACTCCGGCATTTATCAAACCAATGCTTATTCCCGCTACGGATCTTGGTTTGATATTACCTTCAGCATCTTGTTTCTTGCCGAGTTCAAATCTTCGTGTAAAATTTAAGAAATTGAGAGAACGGTCCAACGATAAAATTGAGTAAGAAGTTTGAAAAGAATTCCCTTGTTGAAACGAGGCAAGCGCTGGATTGTAATAAGAGACAAGATTTCCTTCTGTCACGGCAGACATTGCGTTGCCCATTCCCATTCCGCGAGCTCCGAAGCCCATTCTGCTGAATGCGCCCGGCATACTGCTGATATCGGAAACAGTTGATTGTGCCGAAACAATTGCTGAGAGAAAAATTATTTGGAAGAATATTTTTTTCATCATTACATGATCACCATAATTTTTCCAAACAAAGGTGTTCCGGAACCTAAATCAATGCGGTAGAAATAAACTCCATTCGGAACGATTCTGCCGCTCTCATCTCTTCCGTCCCAAATATCAAGCTGCTCACTATTCGGAATGCGTGGTGCATTTTGAATAACTGTTCTAACTAAATTCATTCCGAAGTCTAAAATTCTTATTGTAACATTTGCCGATCCTGAAGTTGAATATTTTATCTTCACTTGCTCAGAATTTGGTGAGAACGGATTTGGAAACGCATATGATTCCGTTGCAGAGTTCAGTTTTTGAGATGCCAGAAATACTTTCCAACTGCCTGCCCAAAATCCTGTTGTTTCATTCAACCTGGCTAGCCCTTTATTCGAACCGAGCCAAATATCAGTTGAGCTATCAGTTCTACGGTTAACTTTAACCGAAAGAAAATATTTTGTATTTATATCTGCAGATGAGTTATCATCTTTTATTTCAGGTGCGGAAATCCAAGTTGCACCGTTATTGCTGCTTCGATAAGCTCCGTTTTCTGTCGCTGCAAAAATGTCCACGCTTGTATAATTGTCGTTCGTTCCAAAATATTTAAACGCAATATCATGGACTTTTTCTCCGCTCAAATAATTGCTCCATGACTTTCCCCCATCTTTTGAAGAACTGACGCCCCAAAATTCAGATTGAGATGCAGCCTGCCATGTAGCCGCCCAGATAGAGTTATCCGCTTCATTAAAACTCATAGACCAAATAAAATTTCCGGAGATAGGATGCTCTTGATTAGCATGATTAAACTTTACCCAACTTACACCGCCGTCAGTACTTTTATTAATCCCGCCTGCAGTTCCAACATAGATTGTATCTTTTACTGTTAGAATAGCAAACACATAATAATTATTGTTTACTGAAGGACTAATAAAAAAATTGAGTGTATCCGTTGGCTTAATAGAATTAAGATTATCAGGAGGAAGAACAACTCTTGTCCATGTCTGTCCGTTATCGGTTGATTTCCTCAACCCTCCGCCCCATGCGGCAATCCAAATTGTATTCTTGGTGAATCCTATATCACGGACCATATTTACTTTGTTAGTGGCAATCGGATCAATTCTTAATTTGTTGTTACCGTATGTTATTACGGAATCACTTTTGAGATCAATGGGCTGATCTATTTTATTCCAAGTAACACCATTATCCGAAGAATAACTTAATCCAGTTCCCACCGGAATATCTTGACCTGATTCGGTAATCATATGCCAAGTGCTGGCCCAGACCGTGCCGTTATTACTTTTTATTGCATAAACATTCTCTTCTCCAAAGGGATCAACAGAATAATAATTTTTCCAGGAATCACCGTTATCGGTTGAACGGCTTAATCCATTTCCTGTTCCAAGCCAAATATTATTTCCGTCAATTAATATTCTTTCAATGCTGTTGCTTGCGGGAGTTTGATCGGAAGTTTTTGATAATCTCTTCGTACTAAAATTATAGTCTGAAGGGATTTGTTGAGCAATCAATCCAGTAGTTACAAATAGAATAAAATAAATGACAAATAATTTCTTCATTAATTAACCATCATGTTGGAAGAAATGATATTACT